>JBEIGR010000724.1:0-2499 GCA_040381795.1 Verrucomicrobiaceae bacterium
ATCGGCAGCAGGATGTCGCCGTTTTCGAGATCGAAGCGCTGCACGCTGCCGGCACCTGCATTGATGAACTTCGCGTCCTTCGGCATGTCGAGCGTCGTCCAGGGCGTCCAGGTGCGCTTTTGATCGTCATAGACCGACCACGCGGTCTCACGCGGACGCACGGCCATGACGTGATCGCCCTTGTAACGGACGGTGTGGCCGGTGCCGAGCAGTTTGCCGCTCTTCGCATGCCATTTCGGTGTGAAGTCACACGCGGCCACCACGACGCCATCGGGCTCGTTTCGCCGTCCGAGCGCCTCCGCGTGCTCGGTGATGGGGCTCCACGTCGCACCGAGATCGTCGCTGCGCACGTCGTTGAGCGCATAAAACACATCGCTGCCGGTGAGAAGCAGTTTTTGCATCGTGAGCACCACGCTCGGTGTCTTGCCGGGGATCGCTCCAGCTCGCGGATGCACCCAGCAGGTCTTTCCGTCATAGCCCTTCGACACAGCGGTGAGTTTCACCTCAAACGGCAGCCCCGCAGGCGGCGGTGTCACAAGTTGAAGATGCTCGCGCAGCTCCGGCACCTCGCGCTCCAGCCCTTCGGCGACGAGTCGCGCCATCATGCGAGCACCTTCACGGGAAAAGTGCGATTTGTCCTGCTCACCCGGCCCATAGAGCAGGCAGAACTTCTCTCCGAGCTGCTGAAACAGCGCAAAGCTCGCGCGATGCAGATCGACCACCGGCACCTGCATCTCCGCGCCGACTGCCTTCGCCGCCTCGACATACGGCGTGAGTGACGTGGTCAATTTGCCATCCAGATACACCCGCCGCGCCACCGAGGTGACCAGCACTGGCTTTCCGCCGCCCTCGCGCACCTCACGGATGAAGGTCTTCAAATTGTCGCGATAGCTCGTGGCCGGATCGGTGTGGCGTTTCGGATCCTCCTTCTGGTCATTGTGCCCGAACTGGATCAGCACCCATTGCGGCTTCTCCTTGAGCACGCGATCCCACAAACCTAGGTCACGAAAACTTTGCGTGCTCGTGCCCGAGCGAGCATGATTCACCACCGTGGACTTCGGCATGAATTCACCGAGCATCTGCCCCCACCCCGCGAGATCCTGCCGATCCTTCGGCGGATTCGGCACACTCGCCACCGTCGAATCGCCCGCGAGGACGACTTTGAGCGGTTCAGCGTGAAGCGTGGCAATGAGAAGGAACGCAAGAAGCAGGAAGCGCATGGCTTCCAAACGTCACCAAAGCCTAAAACAACTCAGGAATCATCACGCCATCCGTGAGCGGCACGGGGCGGCCGTCCGCGGAGCGGTATTCGATCTCGCGGTAGTCGTAGCCGAGGGCGGCGTAGATGCTGGCGTGGATGTCGGAGGGGGAGATGGGGCGGTCTTTGGGATAGGCACCGGTGGCATCGCTGCTGCCGATGACCTGGCCGCCGCGCACGCCGCCGCCGGCGAGGAGGACGCTGTAGCAGCCGGGCCAGTGATCGCGACCGGCGTCGTTGTTGATCTTTGGCGTGCGGCCAAACTCGCCCATCCAGACGACGAGCGTGCTTTCGAGCAGACCGCGTTCTTCGAGGTCGTCGAGCAGCGCGGCGTAGGCCTGCTCCATCGGCGGCCCGAGCTTGTTTTTGAGGCCGTTGAAGTTGTCTTTGTGCGTGTCCCAGGTGATCGACGGGCCGTTCACGGTGGTGACAAAGCGTGTGCCAGACTCGATGAGGCGACGTGCGAGCAGGTGCGACTGCCCCCAGCTATGGCGGCCGTAGCGTTCGCGGACTTTGTCGGGCTCTTTGGAGAGGTCGAAAGCCTCGGCGGCCTTGCCGGTTTGCAGCATGCTGGCCGCTTGCTCGTTGAAGATGTCGATCTGAGCGGTCTGCGGCGAGGTGATGGGCCGTGCGGCAGCGCTCATGTGATTGAGCAGCGCGAGCCGTTCCTGAAAACGCGTGGGTGTGAGGCTCGAATCGAGCGCCATGTTTCGCACACGGAAGGTGTTCGCGTTCGGATCGTCATCGAGCACGAAGGGATCGTAGCGATTGCCGAGACAGCCGCCGAACTGGCCGGGGGTGAGGTACACCTTGCTGTCGCAGTGCGGAAACGGCGTGATGACATAGGGCGGCACGCCTTTGGAAAAGCCATCGCGCTGCGCGAGCCAGCCGCAGAGCGTGCCGACGCCGGGAATGTCTGTGGGGCTCGGCGTGATGAGTGTGCTGTCCACGCGATACGGCCTGCCGACGGTGGCCCAGTGCATGCCGCCGTTGTGGCTGCTGTGGCCGTGATGCACGCTGCGGATGAGCGCGAGCTTGTGCATGCGTTTGGCCATCTGCGGCAGCAATTCGGTGATGTGCGTGCCTGGGACGCTGGTTTTGATGGTTTTGAACTCGCCACGAATCTCTGACGGCGCATCGGGCTTTGGGTCCCACAGATCGATGTGGCTCGGTGCACCGCCGTTGAAGATCAAAATGACCGATTTGGCCTTCCCGAGGCCGATTTGCGTAGAACCGAGCGC
>JBEIGR010000725.1:0-2496 GCA_040381795.1 Verrucomicrobiaceae bacterium
GGCATCTTTGTCGCCGTGAGCACGCGACCGCGCCTCACGCTGATCGCCGCCGTTTCGGAGGATGGCTACATCTCACGCGGCCAAGGCGTGCCCTGGGATCTGCCGAGGGATCGCGTTCATTTCCGCACCGCCACGGCCGGAAAGTGGATTCTCCTCGGCCGCCGCACCTATGACGAGATGATCGGCTGGTTTCGCGATCACACCCCGCTCGTTTTGACCCGCGATCCAACCTTCGTTCCACCGATTGGGCAGGCCGTGCTCAGCGTGCAGCAAGCTCTCGACCTCGCGGCGAAAGCCGGTGTGGAGGAGATTTTCGTCTGCGGCGGCTCAGCGGCCTATGACCTGGCCTTTCCACACGCGGATCGCTTGCTCGTAACCCAGGTGGGCACTCGCTTGGGAGCTGGCGTGGCGTTTCCAAAGATCGAAACGCCTCCGTGGCGGCTCGTTTCGAGCGTGGAGCATGCCGCCGATGCCGAAAATGCCCACGCGATGTGCTTCGAGGATTACCAGCGAGTGTGAAACATTTCAGCCATCGTCGGTAAAATGCTCCTGCACAAAATGATGCACTATCTGCCAGGCATCTTTGCCCGTTTCCGCTTCTTCATCAATATCCACAGCAGGACACCCGCCACCACGATTAATGCCACGATGATGATCCAAGGCGTTGATGCGGTCGGGGCCTCATTTGGCTGAGTGGGATATGGCTTGCCTTCGGACTTAGCTGTTCCAACAAACCGCCATGCTTTCTTGGTTTGCGGGTCAATCCACTCATAACCAGCGGGCGGAAGACCGCTGGCATTACGCCATTCCGAAGGAAGCAAATTGCCCGACAAGCGTTTCTTCATCCGCTCTGGAAAACTGGTGTTGATCCAGGGAACCTCCGCATCCGGGTGAGTCAGTATTTCCTCAATGATTTGGATGTCGGAGGCATCGCCCTCTGTTGCCAGTAATTCGCAGATGGCATGGCACATGCGGACCGGTGTCTTGAGTTTATTCTCACGCCAGATTTCACGTGCGGCCTCAATGAACGGCTGGTGATCAAACCCTGGATAGTGGTCAAGATCCCAAAGAATATTCTCTCTAGCTAATTTAGTCCAACTGGAGCGGTCCTTCACGATTTTTAGCAGTATGGGGCCAGCATCCTCTCCGCGTCTCTGGATGTCATCCGCAAAAGCTTGAACCCAATCTTTGGTGATGCGCTCAGCGTTCACCACCACTAGGTAGCCAGCGATCAGCCTCGGATCATCATTTGGCATCTTGGAAATCTCGGATATTTCAAAGGGAAAACCGTTGTTATACCACCTTACCCCACCCAAGAACGCCAAGTTCTTGAGAGTAGCTTCCTGTGCGTAACAGGTAATGCCATAGGCTAAAACAAGCAGGCTTGTAAGCAGTTTAGGGAGACGGGTCGTAGTATACATTGTTCGTTGATTTGATAATCCCCTCCTCCTGCAAGTGAAACCGTTTTGAGTTGTAGATTCCCCGGTCGTCAATCGTTCCGCCATCTTTCATCAGCCAAAAAGACAGGTCCGGAGGTGGTTGGTGCCCCGGACGCCCGCATGCATGACAGAGTTCATGGGAAACGGGGTCAGGCTGCAACTGGCTGACAAAAAGTTCGTGGGAAACGGGGTCAGGCTGCAACTGGCTGACAAAAAGTTCGCATTCATGAGTTCGTAGCATCTGCTTCTTCATAAAGTGTTTCAGTTCTTCCAGCACCTTCTTGATCGAGGCCTTTTCGTCAAGACGCCTCAACTGCTGGCTCACATTCGCCGCCGATTTCATCTCCAGCTTCTCCGCCAGCCACTCCTGCGAGATCACCGTGCGCCGCCATTGCAAGTCCGCCAGCAGCACCTTCCGTGGATCGGAACCTTTCACCCTCGCGAGGCTGCCTGCTCTAAGGCCTCCCGCTTTCAGCCTTCGTGTCAGCCATTCCTGGGCCTGCCGCTCTCCGTGCTCTCGCATCAGCTCATGCTTCTGATAGGCCCGCGACACAGCCGCCCACACCCTGCTCGTTTTGACCCGCGATCCAACCTTCGTTCCACCGATTGGGAAGGCTGTGAGCAGCGTGCCGCAAGCTCTCGACCTCGCGGCGAAAGCCGGCGTGGACGAGATTTTCGTCTGCGGCGGCTCGGCGGCCTACGAACTGGCGTTTCCGCATGCCGAAAGGCTGCTCGTGGCGCAGGTGGGCACTCGTTTGGGAGTCGGCGTATCGTTTCCAAAGATCGGAACGCCTCCGTGGCGGCTCGTTTCGAGCGTCGAACACCCCGCCGATGCCGAAAATGCCTTCCCGATGTCCTTCGCGGACTACCGGCGGATGTAAAACAGTTCGGCCATCGGCGGTAAAATGCTCCTGCACAAAATGATGCACTATCTGCCAGGCATCTTTGTCGCCGTGAGCACGCGACCGCGCCTCACGCTGATCGCCGCCGTTTCGGAGGATGGCTACATCTCACGCGGCCAAGGCGTGCCCTGGGATCTGCCGAGGGATCGCGTTCA
>JBEIGR010000726.1:0-2493 GCA_040381795.1 Verrucomicrobiaceae bacterium
ATGAGCGCCATCTTCCTCCTCGGCCTCGTCGCCCTCGCCTTCCTCCCCGAGACCAAAGGCCGCCCGATGCCGGAGGATTGACCGGCTGCGCCGGAATGACGAAATCAGAATGACGAATGCCGAAGCGCTTCGTCATTCAATCGTCATTCGACCTTCCTCATTCGTCATTTTCGTCATGACCTCCGCCGAACTCATCGCCCTCAACGACCCGTCCAAGCTCTCGCCCGAGGCCCAAACCCTTTGGCAGATCAAAAGCGGCGATTGGGATGCCGCGCACAACATCGCGCAGGACATCCCCACCAAGATGGGTTCGTGGCTTCACGCCCTGCTGCACGTCATCGAGGGCGATCAATGGAACGCCGATTACTGGTTCTCGAAGGCGGGCAAGCCCTCACACGGCCCGAAAGACATCGACACGCTCTGGGATGAGATCGCGGCGGTCGTGCTCAAAGCTTAACGCCGACCATCACGCCACCGCGAGGTGGAAGTAGCCGTGGATGTGCGGGTAGCCGCGAAAATACCAGACCATGTCCGGCCCCTCAATCTGCCAGGTGTCCCACACCTGATCGCCGCCGATGTCGAACTCACCGCCGTAGCAGGAGATGAAGAGGCGCTCGACGATCTTGTTCGTCTCGATGCTCTTCATCGTGGCCTCCACATCCGCCGGGCGAAAGCACACCAGCATCCGGCGCATCGTTTCGATCAGCTTCGCCTGCTGATCCTTCGTCAAATCAGCACCCGAGAGCCCCGGCAGATCGGTTTGGCGCTTCATGATCACCTCCGCCGGCTTCTCCGAGCGCGGCTCGCGGGCCACGAGGATCTTCTCGCGTTGTTTGCCATCCAGGGCGCTGACGAATTCATTGAAGACCAGCCCCTGATACCAAAACGGATTGCCCGCGTGATCCTTCTCCTCGCGGAAAGCCTTCGCAAAGTTCCCGTAAAAGATCGGGCGACCTCCAAAACCAGCTACCCCATCGTTCCGCGCAAAGCAGCGGCGCGTCACATGATGCCCCGTGTAGATGAATTCGAAGTCCGCCTCCTCCGGCCTGCCAAAGAAGCCCACCGAAGGCGTGTTCTTGATCTGGCCCATCAGATCCTTCTGCACCTGCCAGTTCATCTTCTCGCGATGCTCCGGGTGATGCAGCGACTCGAAAATCTGCCTCACCAGATCCTGCTGCTCCTTCGTGTAAAACGTGTGCAGCCGCTGCTCCGGGCAGATGTACCACCAGTTGCTCACAAAACCGCGCTTTGGATGTTCACCCGGCAGCACGATCTTCGCCTGCTGCTCCTCCGTGAGGCTCTTGTAGAACTGCATCGCCAGCGAATCCGTGCTCGTGGCAGCACGCAGCGAAGGAAACACGGACAGCGCAGCCGAGGAGCCCATCGCACGCAGGATGTTGCGACGGCTAAAAGAAGCAGCAGAGAGCAAGTTCATGGCCGTCAGTGTGTCAAACCCGCGCCGAAAACGCCAGCGGTGATTTCGAGCCTTGCAGGCATGGACTGCGGCAGCCTGCTGCCGCTTTCGGGAGGCCAGCCTGCTGGCCGTCGAGCCGGTGAGCGCTTCCTTACCTTCTCAGGCACCAACAGGAAGGTGCCACGCCAAGCCGTTCGCGAGAGTCCAGAGCCTGCGGCGGCAGCAGGGCTGCCTCGAAAAAGCGGCAGCAGGCTGCCGCAATCCAAAGGCTTCGATTCGCTCGTCTTCTTGTCTCCCAGTCCCCGCCCTTTTCGCTAGGCGAAGCACGGCGGGTAGAGTCTCCTCTGGAAAAGCCACTTCCTCGCGGCGACCGCACAACGGCGTCGTGCTTCGGGCGCAAGAAAGAGCGTGAGCAGCTTCATGGCGAGACCGCGGATGTTGGATGTCCGCCTCAGGAATCACGCGCCGTCAGGCCCAAACCGGCCGTTTTTTGGGAAGAGGGATTTTTCGGCCCTCGGTGCCCGCCCAAGGAGAGGCCCTTGCCAAGGGCCTCAAGCCGGGACTTGGCAAGTCCCGCTCCCAGCACCACCAGCCGACCCTTCGCGTCTTCCATCAAGGCGCGTGATGCCTGCGCCAGCAAAGTCGCCCTTTTGCTCCGCAAGAGGAGCCCAAGGCCTTCGCTGCTCCCACAGGCTCCGAAGTTCGTCAACACTACCGCCCGCCCCACGGCCGGTTCCTCTCGCGGAGCGAGAGGACGACGTTGCTTCGCCGCATCGGTCGGTTCGCGGGATATTTTACATGCTCCAATATCCGAATGCTGCGTGTTATCCGACGTTTTTGTTGCCTGAGTACGGCATAGGCGGCTAAAACAACACCATGAAGACAAAACCCCGTGATATTCCCGTCAAAGTGTTGGCTATAAAGCTGCTGACAAACCTCACGATCTGTGAATGATCTTCAATGTTGTCCGTAAAAAGGGAAAGTTGCCGCGTCTCCCGCTGAATGCGCTCCACCGCTGCCGCGTAATAGTCGGCGTCGATCTCGCAGGCGGTCAGCGGGTGGCCGCGATAGTGGCAGGC
>JBEIGR010000727.1:0-2468 GCA_040381795.1 Verrucomicrobiaceae bacterium
AAATGCCCGCGAAGATCGCGGCGAACTTCGTCTCCTGAAGCATGTGAACGGCATTGCCGAGGGCCTGCGTGGCGTGGTTGAGGCTTTCTTCATCGCCCACGAGCTGGAGCATGTCGCCAAATTGCAGCCGCACATCCGGCAGCGCGGTGAAGATGAGATCGCCACGGCTCACGCGGGTGACGGTGACATTGTGAAGATGCTCCAGACCGAGTTCGCGGACGGTTTTGCCCAGCATGCGCTTGTTGGTCAGCACCAAGCGGCGGTAGGTGACATCGCCCGGAGCCTTCATGAGGTTCTCCGCGCTCACGCTGCCGATGACGAGACGAAACTGATCGAGGTGCGACTGCGTGCCTACGGCCATGATCGCATCGCCGAGATGCAGACGCGTCTCCGGTGTGGCGGCTTTGACCTCCGTTTCATTCGCGGCGCGATAGCGGGAGATCACCACGCCGGTTTCCTGAATGCCGGGCACCTCCACCAGCAGGATGCCATCGAGGTTTGGATTCTCGACGCGGAGATTCATGCGCTGGAGCGCCTCGATGCCTTCGCCCTGTTCTTCGCGAAATTGGGCCGCTTCCGCCGCTACATCGATTTTGAAGATCAGCCGCAGCAGGATGAGCGAGCCAATGATGCCGACGATGGCGAGCGGGTAAGTAGCCGCGTAGGTCAAAGCGGGCAGCGTGACGAGATCCTGCGCTGCGCCGGAGGAGGCGAGCGCCTGCTGCGCTGCGCCGAGAGCCGGTGTGTTCGTGGTGGCACCGGCGAAAAGGCCTGCGATGGCCGGCAAAGGCATGCCGAGCAGCCAGCCGCCGAGTCCCGCCACCACCGCGCCGCCTGCGACGAGGATGAAGGCATAACCATTGAGCACGCGCCCCTGCTTTCGCAGCGAGGCGAAGAAGCCCGGCCCCATCTGCATCCCGAGCGCAAAGACAAAGAGCACGAGGCCGAAGTCCTTTAAAAAGTGCGAGACCTCCGTTTCCGGCCTCAGGCCGAAATGCGCCGCCAGCAAGCCGGTAAAGAGCACGCCCGCGATGCCGAGCTTGATACCTTTGAAGCGCACATTCCCCAGCCCGATGCCTGCGAGCACCACAATGCTCAAAACGAGCAGATCATGGGCGACGGGCGAGGACTCATGCAGGCGATGGAGAAAGGACATGTGTCCATCTCCAGTGGCATGAAGAGTGCCAGCCGCCCCGCTCTTTTGCATGCCGATCTTGTCATGCGACGGCTGGCATTCGCTGTGCTGGATTTGGCACGGGCCTCATTGCACCTTCCACGCGGCCTTTTTCCTGCTTTGAAGGGTCTCCTATGAGCACCTCTTCCCCTTCTCTATACGAACGCCTCGGCGGCGAGGACATGATCTCCACTTTGATCCCCGCGTTTTACGTCCGCGTGCTGGCCGAGGCCGAGCTGGCACCGTTTTTCCGCCACACAGCCCTCGAAAAGCTGCACGACATGCAGCGCGAGTTCTTCACGATGGCCACGGGTGGACCGGTGACCTATTCCGGCAAGCCGCTCGCCCATGCGCATCATGGTCGCGGCATCTCGAAGCATCACTTTGCGCTCTTCACCACGCATCTGGTCGATACGCTGCTCGACATGGGCGTGACGCAACTGGAGGCCGATGAGGTCATCGACCGCGTGAACACCTTTGTGAACGAGATCACCGGCACGTCGTATTGACGCGGCGGCTCACTCGCAGCCGATGTCATAGACCTGCACCTTCTTCGCCAGCGGCAGAAGGGTTTCCTTCACCGTGTTTTGATGCACGGGATGCTTTTCATAGGCGTCCATGTTCGCCTTGCTGGCGAAACGCATCACGAAGCCCACGTCAAAGCTGTCATCCACGATGGGGCGCTCGCTCGCCACGGCCGTGCCGACGCTGAGGTGCTGGATCTCTTGGATCTCCGCCTGGAACTTCCTCGCGCAGGCGATGAGCGTGGCGCGGTCAGCGGCATTGCCGGGACGCTTCAACCACACGAGCACGATGTGCTCGACCTTGCCCCTCGGCGTCGTCTGGCAGCAGGTGCAGGAACTCAAAAACAGTGAAACAGCGGCGGCGAGGATGAGAGTGGCGTTCTTCATGACGTTGGTTAGCCTGACACAACATGAAAAACCCGTCGAGACTGTTTCTGCTGCTTTTCGCCTTCTCCGCCTGCGCCGCGCAGGAGGCCTTTGACCGCCTCACCTTCCACGCCGCGCCCAAACCGCTCTCGAAGGCCGCGAAGACCAGTGACTGGCCGCGAGTGCTCGGCCCCTCGGATAATGCGATTTCCCTAGAGACCTCGCTTTTGAAAAAATGGGCCACGGGTGAACCGAAAGCCGTCTGGGAAGTGGCGATGGGTGAGGGCTACAACTCGCCCGCGATCAGTGGCGAGCATTGCGTGATCTTCCACGCCCTCGAAGGCAAGGAAACCATCGAGTGCCTGCATCGCGAGAATGGAAAACGCTTCTGGTCGCACGAGTAT
>JBEIGR010000728.1:0-2463 GCA_040381795.1 Verrucomicrobiaceae bacterium
AGGCCCCGCGAGCCTAGATCTCCCTCAAGGCGGCGTTGGAGCTTGAGGCTCGTCTCCAACTTGGGGAAGCGGCAGCGACTTCAGCAACGCGTGGTCGATTTCGATACGCAGGCCTTGGCGTTCGGTCTCGCGTTGTTTTTGCGCAGCCAGGGTGCTTTGGCGGAGGCTGAATTCGGCGAGCAAACGAGGGCGGGCTTGCTCGAAGGGGATCATGCTGGCCTCGCGGAGGGCGGTGAGTAGGACGACGTAGCTGGCGGCACCGTCGGTGATGATGGCGCTGCACTGGCCGGGAGAGTTCAAAGACTGCGCCGCCTGAGCGACGGGAACTGGAAGGCGGCGCTGGACCTCTTCCGCGGTGAGCCAGCCGATGTCGCCGCCGAGGTAGCGGGTATCTTGATCTTCGGAGAATTCGGCGGCGATGTGGCCAAAGCCGCGTCGGGTGGCATCAGTGGGCAGAGCTTGAAAACGTTTCACGGCCTCGGCGAGCTTTTCGCGGCCTTCGGTGAGTCGCAGGACGGCGAGTTGGCGTGCGGCGGGTGTTTGAAGCTTGGGTTTGGGTTTGTCGTAGAGACTTTGGAGCTGCTGCGGGGTCGGCTGAGGAGTTTCGAGATTCGGTGGTTCTTTCTCATGCAGCATGGCGATGAGCAGGGCACGCTGGCGACGGCGGAATTCGGGGGATTGATCGAGCTTCAGGGCCTGGGCCCGCTGCACGAGGGCGGATTCGGTGATGAGTTCATCGAGCAAGGCTTCGCGATCACCTCCACCACGGCGCTTGGCGGCGGATTGGAAATCTTCGACGCGGATGGTTTCGGTGCCGACGACGGCCAAAGCGGGCTTTGGAGCCGTTTTCGGTGCTTCAGGCTCGCAGGAGCACAAAAGCAGCGGAAGGACCGCGAGTCGGCGGCGACGGCTCAAAAGGCCCCAAAGGCCTGCGAGCATCAAAATAGCCCGCGAGGGCTCAGGGACGACGATGGTGGTCATGCCAAAGACGTATGGCGAGCCGCTGAAGGAGCTCCAGTCCGCGCCGTTGGTGTTGGAAATCGAGAGCCAGGGATCGACGGTCCATCCATCGGCGGAGGTGATGTAGCTGGAGGCCCAATACCAATGCATGAGGCCCATCTGCTGGCCGGTGGCGGCATTGTGATTCACGTCGGTCACGCCGGCCACGACCCAGTAGTTTTTGCCGGGCTCCATGACGCCAGCGCTGCCGCGTGGCATGTCAAAGATGAGCTGCACGGCATTCACGCCGCCGGGTGTCTCCGCCACGGTGGTGCTGGCGGCATTCAGCCCGAATTCCGCGATGATTTTGGCCTTGTTGGGCTCCGCGCCGATGTCCTCCAGGATGAAAGCAGAGAGGTAGGGGGTGCCATAGACCACATCGAGCATCATGGAGATGCTGGTGGGGCTTTGAAAGTCCGCGGTCTCGGCGAGGCGGATGCGGTTTCCGAGCCACTGGTTGTGCGTGAAGTTGTCCGTCGAGAGCGTGACACTGGTGGTGTCCATCGTGATCGCAGCGTTCGCTCCCGGCGTGAGGCCGAGGAGAAGGGCTGCGAGCAAAAGATGGAAGGTGCCGCGCATGGCTGAGAATCAGCGGCGCTGCACGCAGAGGCGCATGAAGACCATGCCGGCGGGCGGCGGGGTGTTCAGCGTGCGCACGGTGCGTTCGAGGCCGGTGGTTTCGACTTCGTTGATGGTTTCGGTGGAGTCGGCGTCGGTGGCGTTGTGCCAGGTTTTCAGATCGGCGCTCCACTGCACGCAGTAGTCCACCTCCGGTGCGCCGGGCCAGCGGCGGAATTCGAGGCCGGGCTTGCCATTGGCATCAAAGACGAGCTTCGCGGGATTTCCGTCGGCTTTGGCCGCGTTGAGGTTCAAGGCGAATTCCATGAGGCCCTTGATGCCATCGCCATCGCCGTCGGCGTTGTCGAACTGCTCGTCATCAAGTCCGGAGTCCGGCCCGGTTTGCGTGCTGCGCCAGGTGGCGAGCACTTTGGGCGTGTTCACGATCATGACGATGGCCTTCGTGGTGATGCCAAACTGATAAGCGGCATCCGCTTTCACCGTGGCGATGACTTCCTCCGCGCCGCGTGAGAGGCTGGCGCTGGCCAGAGGGAGAACATCGAGCGCAAAAGTGTCCTGCCCGCTGATGAAGGTGACGCTGGCAGGCAGGCGCCTGTAATCGACCGCCGGCGTGGCGCGACCGGTGACGGTGAGCCCGGCGGTGAGCGGCGAGGCCAGCGCTCCGCTGCGGCGCACGAGGATCTGGCCTGGCGAGAGGCTGTCTTTATAAGCGGTGCGCTCGGCGACCTCCAGCCACACACGCACCGGCAGGTCGGTGAGATTGGCGCTGGCTGTGGCCGTGGCCAAAACGTAGCTCGCGGAGGCTGGCAGCGTCATTTGCACCGTTTCGGTGATCTCCTTCACCTCATCCTCCAAGGGCGTGATGGGCAGTTCGACGACCTTTTG
>JBEIGR010000729.1:0-2462 GCA_040381795.1 Verrucomicrobiaceae bacterium
CAGCCCTGGAGCGCCTGCCCCCACTCCCAGCAGCTTGCCCGGCACCTTCGCAGCCAGGTCATGGAGCGCACTTTTCAGATCCTGGATCACCGTTTTCACCCCGATACCCGGAGCCAGGGGATGCGTCTCGCTATGCATCGGCCTGCCGGCAAAATCCACCGCCACCACCTGAATGCGAGCCCCCGTGAATTCCACACCGGCAAACCAGCCGATGCCATTCACCACCTCCAGATTCACCTTCGGGCGTCCCGCCAGCCCCTTAACCAAGCCGGATTCCCTCAAGATACCGCTAGCCAGGAGTTGCTCCACATACAGACCCATCGTCGAAGGTGCCACCGAGTGCAGCTTCGCCAGCCGACCTCGCGAGGTCGCACGTCCACTCCGCACACTCTCAATGATGCGGGCATGGAGATCATCCTGGGAAACCTTGAGCGTTCTCATCGGCGACACATGCACAATCGTGGACGCAGCGTCCAGTCGATGTTGTCCGCGCAGCATCTTTCCGGCCTGCCAGCTTGCCTTTTGAGCCTCCAAACATGAAAAACAGCCCCTCGCCATGACCATCAACCCGCTTTCCGCGCAAACACCCTTCACCACCAAGGACGGCAGCACCATCCGCAGCATCCTCGACCGCACGAACGCCCCTGTGGCGAACCAAAGCCTCGCCGAAGCCACCGTCCCCGTCGGCAAACCGACCGAACGCCACTACCACAAGCTCAGCGAAGAATTCTATTTCATCCTCGAAGGCCACGGCACCATGGAGATCGATGGCGAAATACGCGAAGTATCTTCTGGCGACGCCATCCTCATCCCCCCCGGTGCCTGGCATCAGATCACGGCATCGCAGACGCTTCGCTTCCTCTGCTGCTGTGCGCCGCCTTACAGCCACGAGGATACGTTCTTCGAATGACCGAAGGCATCCAAGCGCATCGCCGCGAACCTGGGTACTCGTATCGGGTTGATCCGCCGCAAGCTAGCCTTCGCAGTTGCGTAGCCGAGGGGTCTCCGCCATTGCTTGCGCCCCCTTCCCTGCCCCAACCCCAAACCCGTTTCCCGCCATGTCAGCAGCCAGTTCTCCCCGCGTCATTCAGGTCGGCCTCGCCGGACTTGGAAATGTCGGCGCGGGTGTTTTTAAGAACCTGGAGAAAAACCGCTCCCTCATCACGAAACGCACCGGGGCGGACATCCGCGTGGCCCGCGTGGCCGTTCGCGATTTGAAACGGAAGCGTGATGTGGAGGTGCCGGAGGCGATTTTGACCACCGACTGGCAGGAACTCGTCAACGATCCGGCTATTCCCGTGGTCGTCGAATTGATCGGTGGCACCACGACGGCCTACGACATGGTCTGCGCGGCTTTGCGGGCCAAAAAGATCGTCGTCACGGGCAACAAAGCCCTCCTCGCCGAGCGCGGTCAGGAGCTTTTCGCACTCGCGGAGCAGTGCGGTGTGCCGATTTACTTTGAAGCGGCCGTGGCAGGCGGCATTCCCATCATCCAGGTGCTCCAGGAAGGCCTCGTGGGAAATCACATCCGCTCCATCCACGGCATCATCAACGGCACCTGCAATTACATCCTCACCCGCATGAGCCAGGCCGGCCTGAGCTATGCCGATGCGCTGCAAGAGGCCCAGGACAAAGGTTTTGCCGAAGCCGATCCCTACCTCGATGTGAGCGGCTGGGATGCCGCGCACAAGGCCATCATCCTCGCGTCGTTGAGCTACGGCTTCTGGATTCACCCCGACAAGATCTGCGTCGAAGGCGTGGAACGCGTGAGCATCACCGATTTCCGATTCGCCGAGCGTCTGGGCTACACCATCAAGCTGCTCTCCGTCATCCGGGCGGATGAAAACGGCCTCGTCGAAGTCCGCACCCAGCCCACGCTCGTCCCGCTGAGTCATGTGATGGCCAGCGTGAGCGGCAGCTTCAATGCCGTGCTCGTGAATGGCGACATCGTAGGCGAGACGCTCTTCTACGGTCGCGGTGCCGGCCAGGACCCGACGAGCAGCAGCGTCATCAGCGATCTCTGTGAAGCCGCCGCCGTGCTCATGCATGGTGCCCGTCACAGCGGCTTTGTGCCGCATGGCCTCTACGGCAAATCGAAGCCCGTCGATGACACCGTTTCGCATCACTACCTGCGCCTCACCGTCAATGACGTGCCCGGCGTGCTCGCCCAAATCGCCACCGAACTCGGCCAGCGCGGCATCGGCATCTCCAGCATGCTGCAGCCTGAAGATCTCGAATCCACCACCGGCGAGACCTCCCTCGTCCTCATGGTCCACGACGCCAAGGTCGGCGATATGAAACAGGCTCTCGGCGCCCTGCGCGGCCTCAAATGCGTTCGCGGCGAGCCGACTTGGATGAGGGTGGAGACGCTGCAGTAAACCGCGAGTCCCCCCTCGCGGACTACACCCTCAAGCACCCGCGAAAGCCCCGCACGGCGTAATAAGACTGCGCCCCGTTGTGGC
>JBEIGR010000730.1:0-2455 GCA_040381795.1 Verrucomicrobiaceae bacterium
TGCACAAGACAGGCCCCGACCTCCTCTGGCCAACCTCCATCGAGGCCCAAGTCATGCATGAGAACGCAGGTGACTTCTATTTGATCAACCTCTCGTCCTTGACCGTCAACGGCAAGCAGATCGGCCCGGTTGTAAAACCATACCTAAGAGCCAAGAAACAGGAGTTATCGAACGAGAAACCCCCGGGCGAGTGGAACAACTACGACATCGTCTGCGATGGCGATTCGATCCAACTGACCATCAACGGCCTGCTACAGAACAAGGGCACCGGCGCCAAACCGTCTAGCGGCGCGATCTGCCTGCAGAGCGAGGGCAGCCCGATCCAGTTCCGCAATATCTACCTCAAACCGCTTGAGAAGTAATGATCCAACACCCCTGCAACTGCCTTCAACTCACACCATGAAACCCACCCCCACACTCCCTACCGACATCACCCGTCGCACCTTTCTCCAACGCTCGACGGGAGCACTCGCTGCCTCCACCGGTTTTTTGGCACAAGCCCAGGCGGAACCCGAGCACACCTATGGCGTCCAGACACCGGACCTACGCAGCCGCGCCGAGGTTCAGGCCGTTCTGGGCAAGGCACCGAAGCCCGCAGCGGAGGCGAGCCTGCGACCGCTCACCATTCTCTTCGCCGGAGGTGCCAAGGATCACCCGCCGAGGTCCCATTCTCACGATGTGCTGCCGAAACGCTGGAAAGTGCTGCTGGGCGGCGCAGGTCCAGGTGATGAGGCAGTGACGAACATGTATCGCCCCCAGGTGGAGGCAGACCGCGCCTTGATCACCGCAGGCTCACCGCACGTCAAAGCACTGAGCACCTTGGAATGGCCCACCGAAGAGCAGTTCGCCACGGCGGATGTCATCATGCTATATCAACACCCGAAGTGTTTGTCTGACGCGAAGCATCAGCAGCAGATCGAGGCATTCCTGAATCGTGGCGGTGGCCTCGTGCTGTCGCACTATGTGCTCTGGAATGCTACGCCAGCGCTCGCGAATCTGCTCGGCTTGGCCAAGGGAAAGGACAGCCACTACAAGCACAAGGTCATCACTCTGAAGCTGCCGGAGCCGCGTCATCCCATCATGCTCGGATTGCCGGACACCTTTACCCTCGCCGACGAATGCTTCTGGAACCTGCAAGGCGACCGCAGCAAGATCACCGCGCTCGCCACCTCCGATGAAACCGTGGGCGACAAGGTCAGCGCCGAGCCCATCATCTGGGCTCACGAGCACGGCAAAGGCCGCGTCGTTGCGTCAACGCTTGGCCACTTCGACTGGACCTTCGACGACCCCTTCTTCCGCACCATCCTGCTGCGCGGCATCGCCTGGGCCGCCGGCGAGTCACCCTATCGCTTCGATCCTCTCATCCTGCGTGGCATTCCACTCAAAGACTAATAACATGAGATCCCCCCAGACACACATCACCGCCCTCCTCCTCGCGTCGCTGGCCGTGCTCCACGCCGCTGACGCGCCATCTCTGCAACCGCCTCAGCATGTCGGTCCGCCGCATGCCGATCAAGCGGTGACGAATCGCGCCTTCACCGGCATCCCGAGCATGGCGGTCGCGCCGAAGGGACGGCTCTGGGCCACTTGGTATGCAGGTGTCACACCGGGCGAGGATTTGAATAACTACGTCGTGCTCAGCACCAGCGGCGATGATGGCAAGACATGGAACGAAGTGCTGGTGGTCGATCCTGATGCGGGCGGTCCTGTGCGCAGTTTCGATCCTGAGCTGTGGGTGTCGCCGGATGGGCGCTTGTTCTTCTTTTGGGCGCAGATGGAGAAAGGTCGGCGCGATGCCGAACTCGGCGTCTGGTGCATCGAGACCAGTGAGCCCGATGCCGCGCAGCCGAAGTGGTCGCCACCGCGCCGCATCGCGGACGGCGTGATGATGTGCAAACCGCTCGTGCTTTCCTCCGGCGAATGGGCGCTGCCGATTTCCAGGTGGAAGGAGCATGACGAAAGTGCGCAGCTCTTCGTCTCCACCGATGCGGGCAAAACGTGGACGCGGCGCGGTGGCTGCCAAGTGCCGAAGGATGTGCGGCAGTTTGACGAGCACATGTTCATCGAGCGCAAGGACGGCTCGCTCTGGCTGCTCGTGCGCACCACCTACGGCATCGGCGAAAGCGTCTCCACGGATCACGGCAAGACGTGGCCGGAGTTGAAACCATCGAGCATCCTGCACACGCCTTCGCGCTTCTTCATTCGTCGGCTCGCATCGGGGAATCTGCTGCTGGCCAAACACGGCCCGCTCGATACACGCACCAGCCGCTCGCATCTCACGGCTTACGTTTCCAAAGACGACGGCAAGACCTGGGGCGGCGGCCTCATGCTCGATGAACGCCTCGGCGTTTCCTATCCCGACGGCCACCAGACACCTGATGGCCTCATCCGCATCATCTACGACTACAATCGCGTCTCCGACCGGAACATCCTCATGGCCGCGTTCCGCGAGGAA
>JBEIGR010000731.1:0-2451 GCA_040381795.1 Verrucomicrobiaceae bacterium
ACAAAACCCTTCGCAAAGTCCTGCGGTCGAGCCTCGACCCACGCATCAATGTCTTCCGGCATGAACCACTCACCCGTGGCGATCTCCTCGGGCAGGCAGCGGATCGGCCCATCATGCTTCGTGAGGCGCAGCTCGACGAATTCATGATCCGTGTTGTCACCCGCCGGAATCTCCGCCGCCAGCTCCGTGGCTGTGACCTCGATGCCGATCTCCTCATTCAACTCGCGAATCGCGGAGGCCGCATAGCTCTCTCCGGCATCGAGATGGCCCGCCGCGCTGCTGTCCCATTTCAAAGGTGACACGTCCTTCAAATGTGAACGCTGCTGGAGGTAGATCTTGCCGCGTGAATTGATCGCGAAGATGTGAACCGCCCGGTGCAGCAGCTTGCGCCTGTGAACCTCACCTCGCGTCTCCTGGCCGATGACTTCGTTGCGTTCATTCACCACATCGAAGACCTCGCTGGCCTTCTGACCGGCATCCGCCTCCGTTCGATTTTCATACCAGCGGGCAATCTGCACCCACTGCTCCAGCGAAAGCTCCTCCGCTCGCACAGACGCGGCCACACCGAGAGCTTCCACGAGCTCCAGCCAGCTCCGTGGCGGCTCGGGAAGCAGGTTTTTGAGCTGCTTGCGACGCTGCGAAAAGCCCATCCGCACCAACCGGTCAAACAACACGCGATCAAACACCGGCAGCGTGGCCGGATCACGCGGTGTGAGGCGAATCACCGCCGAGTCCACCTTCGGCCTCGGATTAAAAACCTCCGGCGGCACGATGCGCAGCAACTCCACGTCCCAATCCTTCTGCACCAGCAGCGAGAGAGCGCCATAGCCATCCTCACCCAGCTTGGCCCCGAGGCGCTGGCACACCTCTTTTTGCAACATGAAGACCGCACACCCCACCGGCGAAGGTGGCGTGAGCCAATGCTTCAAAATCTCACCACCCACCGAGTAAGGTAGATTGCCGACCAATTTGAACGGCCCATGCCGAAACCACGGCCGCAAATCAATCCGCGTGGCATCCTGAGCGATCACTTCCACGTCGTCACGCTCAGCAAAACGGCGCTGCAACTCGGGAGCGAGCTGATAATCTTTTTCAATGAGCACCAGCTTCTTCGACCGGCCGATCAGATGCTCCGTGAGTGCTCCCATGCCCGGCCCGATCTCCACCACCAGCGGTGCCTCGTCAGGCTGGATCTGCTCGGCGATCCACTTCGAGATGGATTCATCGACGAGAAAATTCTGCCCCATGCTTTTACGCGGGGCGATCTCCGCACCTTCACGGCTGCGCATCGTTCGACGAGGGGAGGTGTTCTTCATTGCGTAGCGCATGGACAGAGGCGGGAGACCTTGTCAAGAAACGCACCGCACACATCAAGCGCTGAAATGTGGTGCAGCCGTCCCAGCTGCCATCAGATGAGTCCAGAGGACTCAACCACAATAAAGCCTCGCAAGCCTTCACGGCATCACGAGCACGGCCTTCGTCCCCTTCCCTGCCTCACCAGGCATGAGATCAATGCTGCCGCCGTGAAGCGTGGCGGCTTCTTTGACGAAGCAAAGCCCGAGGCCGCTGCTTTTCTTGCCCGTATCAGGTCGCGGAAGGGAGTAAAAGCGCTCGAAAACTCGCTCGCGGGCGTAATCCGGCACGCCGGGGCCTTCGTCCTCGATCTCGATCACGCAGCGCTGCTCGAAGCGATAGGTTTTGACCTTCAACTGGCCGCCGGAGGGCGAGAAGTCGATGGCGTTTTGCAGCAGATTGCTCAACGCCAGCTCGATCAGCCACGCATCACCTTCCACGACGAGGCATTCATCGAGCTGCGGCTCAAAATGCACCTTCCGCGCCTGCGCCAGCACAGCGAGGTGATCCCAGGCACGCAGGATGACCTCCTGCAAATTCACCGGCTCACGCTTGAGCAGCGTCTTTTGCTTCTCCAGCGCCGCGAGATGCAACAGACGCTCCAGGAGGTCGCGAAGCCTTCCAGCCTCAGCACGGATGTTTCCGAGGAACCGCGTGCGTTTATCCTCCGGCACATCGCCATCCTGCAAAATCTCACTGGCACCCAAAATGGCCGCCACGGGGCTTTTCAGCTCGTGTGTGAGGCTCTGCACATAGCTCTCCACATACTCGCGGCCTTCCAGCGCATCGCGCATGTCCTCCAGTGCGGTAGCCAGCGTCTTCATCTGATGCCCCGGCATATCCGGCGGCAAAGAAAGCTCTCCGCGGCTCACCGCCATCGCATGCTGCGTGAGGTCTTCGAGCGGCTTCGTCGCCCACTTCGCGGCCAAGAAGATGCCTGCGAGCATCAGCAGCACTGTCGAGATGATGGACCACTTCAGCCAGCGCTCCGTCTCCCAAACGAAGGCCAGCACGCCACGCTGTGGCTTGGCTACACTGATCATGCCGATCGTTTTTCCCTCTACCCGGATCGGAGCCCCGACGAACATCACGATGGAC
>JBEIGR010000732.1:0-2449 GCA_040381795.1 Verrucomicrobiaceae bacterium
ACTTTCATCAAATGCCGCCGCGTTCTCTCTGACAGTGGCCGACCGGTGGTGGGATGATTCGAGATCCAGTCAGTTGCCTGCTGGAGGCAGTGGAGAAAACGTTCGACGGCCTGATCAGACCTTTCTTGATACCAGAGGTGGGCCTCCATGGACTCGGCTCTGGCCGCATCGGTAAACAACACCTTCATGCGCGGAACTGAGAACGCATGTCCTGAAAAACAGCGGAGGCTTCATGCAGACGCATGCTACCCGCTTCGACAGCGGAGACACGCGCTTCCATTTCGGAGGCGACTCGCTCTTCCCAAACAGCGTCACTGGAACTGAGGATGAGATCGTCAAGCAGCGAGGCCTGGTCCGAGGCAGGCAGTTGCAGGAAGGCATGGCGAAGCGCGGCAGCAGTCATGGTGAAGATGATATGAGATGACGCCTTGCCATCAATGAGGAATCTCGCTCACCACCACAGGCGGCACTTTGCCGACCACGGCGTGGCAGCTTATGCACTGCTGGCGGAGGCCTGTGAAGGCTCGGGTGGAGGCTCGTGCGTCTTTTTTCTGCAAAGCGGATTTGAGCTCCGTAAGCGGGCCTTTTTCCCAGGCGGTGAGGAGTGGGGTGAGGTCGATTTCGGCACCAGTGGCGGTTTTTTGCTTCGGGGCGCTGGTGACGGATTTGGTGACGCTGGACTGCATGCGCTCGGCCATGGCGAGGGCTTCGTCCCACTGGCCGGCCTGCTGGAGCGTGCGGGTGGCGAGCATCTTGCGCTGCGCGGCCTTCATGCGGTGGTGATTCATCATGCTGGTGCATGAGGTGAGGAGAATGAGGAGGCAGAGGGTGAGGCTGGTTTTCATGGCGGGAAGGGAAGGGGAGAGGTTACCAGGCTCCGCCGAGGGCTTTGATGAGACGCACGGTGGTGATGTGACGCTGGGCGGCGATGCGGCTGGTCTGGCGATCTGCCTGAAGGCGGGTGCGTTCGGCGTCGAGCAGCTCGAGGTAGCTGATGCTGCCGCTTTCATAAGCCGCACGGATGAGGTCGGTAGCGCGAGTGGCCGCGTTGAGAGCGTCGTCGATGGCGGCGGATTGCTCGTGAAGGTAACGCGTCTGCGCCAGCGTGGTCTCGACATCCCGGATGGCCGCGAGGACGGCCTGGCGGTAGTTGGCGATGGCTTCTTCGCGTGTGGCTTTGATGCGGTTCACGTTGAAACGAATCACGGCCCAGCCGGTGAGTGGCACGCTGATGCCGGGACCGATGCTCCACACGCGGCTATCGCCGGTGAGCAGGGTATCGATGTCTTTGCTGAGATAGCCAGCCGTGCCGGTGAGCCGCACGGCGGGAAAGTAAGCGGCGGTGGCGACGCCGATCTCGGCATTGCGTGCGGCGACGGTGCGCTCGGCGGCGGCAATGTCGGGGCGACGTTCGAGGACGGATGCAGGCACACCTGCGGGAATGGTGGGCGGTGCATTTTTGGCGATGGGGCGCTCGGAAAGGCGAAACTGGCTGGCGGATTGCCCGCAGAGCAGGGCGAGGGTATCGCTGGCTTCTTGGCGTTGGCGTTTGATGTAGGCTAGCTCGGCTTTGGCGGTGGCGAATTCGGTTTGAGCACGGGCGAGGTCGATTTCATTGACGACACCGGCTTTGAATTTTTCGTCGAGCAGTTTTTGCCACTGCTCACGGAGCGAAATGGTGCGGCGAAGCGAGTCGAGCTCGGCATCGGCGGCCCGCAGAAGATAATACTGCGCGGCGACATCGCCCGTGAGGGTGAGCAGCACATGGTGGTAACTGGCGGAGGCGGCATCGGCGGTGGCGCGGGCGGATTCGACCTCACGGCGGATCTTGCCCCAGAAGTCGATTTCGTAGCTGAAATCGAGCAGCGTGTTGAAGCTGTTGATGCCGGCACGCGGAATGGCCACGGGCACCGGCGTGGGCAGATTGCCGGAGGTTTGTTCGCGTTTCGAATCGCTCTTCAGGCGGATGTCCGGTGCCCAGCCGGCGGTGCTGATGCGTGCTCCGGCTCGTGCTTGAGTGACGCGTGCGGCAGCGGCCTGCAGCGAGGGGCTGGCCTGAATGGCGAGGGCTTCGAGGCGTGAGAGTTCGCTGTCGTGAAAGACCCGCCACCATTCGCCGCGTGGGGCGTCATCTCGTGGTGCGGCGGGCTGCCAGCGCCATTTGGCCGGTGTGATGTCGCTCGTGTCCGGTGTTTGATAATTCGGCCCCACGGTGCAGGCTGCCAGCACGACGACGGAGATCAGAGTGATGCTAAAACGTGCGCTGGGAGTCATGAGGGATCGGCGGCGGCCTTCCGTGCGCGGCGACGTGCGCGGAAGTGGATGATGTCATCAAAGATGGAGTAGATGACCGGTGTAGCGAGCAGCGTGAGCAGCAGCGACAGCGTCTGACCACCGAGGATGACGCCTGCGGTGGCGTTGTTGTAGGCAGCGCCGACGCCTTTGGCCA
>JBEIGR010000733.1:0-2446 GCA_040381795.1 Verrucomicrobiaceae bacterium
AAAGACAGGGCGGCCATGTGATGGCCGCCCTGGGAGGTAAGTTGGCGATTAGTAGTTGTAAAGCTTGCCGCGAGCCGCGTCTTCAAAGACCTTCGGGCTCAGCATGTAGCTGTCAGGAGGGTCAGGCAGGGTGCTGTCGTCGAGAACGGGCAGCGATTTGCCGATGGTGGCGTCTTCAGGATGGGAGGAGGCGATGATGAGCGGGGTGCCGGTGCGGACCATGCCGAAGATTTTCTTCGCGGAGGCGATGGGCAGGCGGACACAGCCGTGCGTGCAAGGATAAGGCTTCACAAAGCCCCAGTGCATGCCGTAGGCGCTCTTGAATTCCATCCAGAAGGTCATCGGGTAACCAGCGCCGGGGCTGCTGACGCGGCGGCGGTTGGCCGTCTTGCTGTAGATGGTGTAGGTGCCGAGGGGCGTGGGGCTGCTGGCGGTGCCGACCGAGCAGGGCGTGGCGAGGAGGACTTCATTGCCTTCCATGACGTAAACACGCTGAGCGCTGGTGCTCAGCTTCACTTTCACGGCGGCGGGGTTTTTGACGGCCTTGGCAGGCGGGTCAAAGGAGGTCGAGTAGTTGCCTTTTTTGACGGCGGCGCAGCTCGAAAGAGCGGCCGCAGCGGCGATGAGGAGGAGGGAGCGGAGGGTTTGCTTCATAGCGGCGTGGAGATACTGGCTCGCTGGGAAAGTTCAAGGCGCAAAACACACCGCTGCTCACGCGATCCACGGCTTGATGACCTTGCCGGCCACATCGGTGAGCCGGAAATCGCGGCCCTGGAAGCGGTGGGTGAGGCGTAGATGGTCAAAGCCGAACTGGTGGAGCATGGTCGCGTGGAAGTCGTGCAGATCGACGGCATCACGCGTGATGCTCCAGCCGATTTCATCGGTCTCGCCGTAGATTTGACCGCCTTTGAGGCCGCCACCCGCGGCGAGCATGGTGAAAGCAAAGGGATGGTGATCGCGGCCGGTGGCGTTGGGATTGCCACCGCGATTTTCGCCGAGCGGCGTGCGTCCGAATTCGCTGCCCCAGACGATCATTGTGTCGTCGAGCATGCCGCGTTGTTTGAGGTCTTTGATGAGCGCGGCGATGGGCTGGTCAGCCATGCCGGCATTGTAGCTGAGCTCGTCGTTGAGATTGCTGTGATGGTCCCAGCTGGCGTGCATGATGCTCACAAAGCGGACGCCACGTTCGACGAGGCGGCGGGCGAGCAGGCAATTCGTGGCGAAGGATTTATACTGGCCGGGGCCGCCGCCGCGTGTGGCTTTGATGTTCGGATCAGGCCGATCCACGCCATACATTTCGAGCGTTTTGGCGTCTTCCCCTTTGATGTCGATCAATTCCGGCGCGGAAGACTGCATGCGGAAGGCCAGTTCATACGCGGCGATGCGGCTGGCGATCTCTGGATCACGGATTTGATCGTAGCGGCTCTGATTGAGTTCCATCAGCGTGTCGAGACCCTTGCGCTGAAGGTTCATCGGGATGCCCGGCGGATTTTTGAGGTTCAAAACCGGCTCGCCCTGATTGCGGAACAACACGCCCGCGTAAGTGCTCGGCAGGAAACCGCTTTGCCACAGCGAGGCACCGCCGCTGGTGCCGCGTCCGCTATTGAGCACGACATAGCCGGGAAGATTCCGCGACATGCTGCCGAGGCCGTAATTCAGCCACGACCCAATGGTTGGCAGACCAAACTGCGCCCGGCCGCAATGCAGCACGAGCTGGCCGGGGTGGTGATTGAATTGATCCGTGTGCAGGCTGCGCACCATGAGCCAGTCATCGGCCTGCTTCGCCATGTGCGGCAGTAGGTCGCTGAAATCCATGCCGCACTGGCCGTGCTTGGCGAACTTCCGCGGGCTGCCCATGAGCTTCGCCGTCTCTTTGCGGATGAAGGCAAAGCGCACATTCTTCGTCATGCTATCCGGCAGCGGCTGGCCGTTCAGTTCATTGAGCTTTGGCTTCGGATCGAAGAGGTCCATCTGGCTCGGCCCGCCCTCAAAGAAGATGAAGATGCAGTTTTTCGCCTTCGCGGGGAAGTGCGCTGGCTTTGGCAGCAGCGGATCAGCCACCGTTTCGGCACTGAGAATACCTTCCTGCGTGAGCAACGAGCCGAGAGCCAAGGCACCCAGCCCGCTGGCGCTCGTGTTGAAGAACTCGCGGCGTGTTTGCTGAATTTGGTGCTCGACGGGATGCATGAAGAGGAAGGTCGAATGACGAAGGTGGAATGACGAATGTCTGCGGCATCAAACGCTGCTCAGGGCAGCGGACTTGCGATGGTCGCGTAAGCAAGCAGCGAAGGTCCGTGGCATTCGTGCCTGGCAAATAGTTCGTCAAAAAGTGATCCCTGTAGCGGCGGGCGTCAGCACGCCGCCTGCCCGCACGCGCTTGGAGTTCGCCTACGACTACAAGAACCGCCGCATCGCCAAAAAGGTCTTCCAACTTGAAACTTCAAAC
>JBEIGR010000734.1:0-2438 GCA_040381795.1 Verrucomicrobiaceae bacterium
CCAGTGCAAAATGTACATCGCCGCGCTTCGTCTCGCCGATGAGTTCGGCTGCGATGCCATCGGCATCCAGTATCAGCAGGGCCTGAAGGACCTCGCGCCTGCCAGCGACCTCGTCGAAGGCATGCTCAACAACGCCGACCGCCCGCCCGTGCGTAGCGCCGATGGCAAACGCATCCTCTTTGAAGGCGAAGCCCTGCCCCACTTCAACGAAGTCGATGAATGCGCCGGCCTCGACGGCCTCGTCACCTACCGTTTGTGGCGCGAGCTCGGCTTCGCCCCCGAAAACACGCTTCATGACCTCCGCTGGGGAGATGTGGACCGTAGCGGCAGGCGTCAGCATGCCGCCAAAGCCGGAAGACTTACGTCTTCCTCTACAGCATCACCTTATATCTGGGTCCTCCTCATCAGCGGCGCCGCCCCACCCGCGCACTTCATCGGCGGCTGGAAAGGCGCGTCGAGCGAGCGCCAGCCCGCGATGTACTTCCGCCTCGGCGGTGGCACGATGAAAGGCATCAGCAAACCCGGCCACATCGTCTGGAGCCGCATCTTTGTGAAGGACAATGCCCTCCATGGCGACATCGGCGTGGCCGAAGTCGTGAAACTGCCGGAAGCCGAAACCCAGCGTCGTTGGCAGGAAACAACGCCGCAATGGCCCATCATGCACACCGTGTTCCAAGGGATCACCCGAGACCAAATGATGGCCCGTCATCAATCCAATCACATCCAGGTCGTTTATGCCCCGAACGAAAAACAAGCCCACCGCGCCGCCCGCATCAAAGCTGCCGCGATGCGTGAGTTGGGGCTCAACGTCTCTCTCTGTGGCGAGGTGAAGGTAAGCTGAAAACTCGAATTCGTGCCCGAAGGACTGGCATCATGGTGACTCGACCTAGCCTTCATGAGACAGAGCAAATCTGCACGCCCTTCTTGAGCGAGGCGAGCTTGTCAGGTCGCTTCGGGATGAATTCCTGGCCGAGATAACCGGTGTAACCAGTCTCCTGAATGGCCTTGATGATGGCGGGATAATTCAGCTCCTGCGTTTCATCGATCTCCGCTCGTCCAGGCACGCCGCCGGTGTGGTAGTGAGCGAAGAATTGGTAATCTCGCTGAATGGTGGCGATGACATCGCCCTCCATGATCTGCATGTGGTAGATATCGTAGAGCAGCTTGAAGTGCGGCGAGCCAAGCTTTTTGCACAGAGCGACACCCCAGGCGCTGTGATCGCACATGTAGTCAGGGTGGTTCACTTTGCTGTTGAGCAGCTCCATCACCAGCGTGACGCCGAGTTTCTCGCACAGCGGGAGCAAGCGCTGGAGGCCCTTGGCGCAGTTTTCGAGGCCTTGCTCATCGCTCATGCCCTCGCGGTTGCCGCTGAAGCAGATCACTTGCATGAAACCCGCCTCGGCAGATTCCTTCAAAAGCGGCTCGTAAGCCTGCACGAGGAGGTCGTGATGCTCGATGCGGTTCCAGCCCTTCGGAATGGGGCCGATCTTCACGCCACCGGGTCCTTCGATGGTGGGAAAGCTCACCATGGCGCAGTGCAGGCCATGTTTTTTCACCGTGGCGAAGTCCTTCGGATCGAGCAGCTCGACCGATTCGAGGCCGATCTCCTTCGCGGCGAGGCAAAAGTCCTCCAACGGGATCTCTTTGTAGCACCACTTGCACGCCGAGTGCCTCACCTTGCCTCCCGCAGCCTTGTCAGCGGCTTCGATCTGCGTTTGCAGCATCGCGGCGAGGGAGAGAATGCCAAAGTGACGGCGGGAGAGGCTGGGAAGAGTCATGAACGCGAGCCTAAACGACCCGCGTCCTTTCACTCAAGCAAAGAATGCTGCTATCACCCCGCCACCACCGCAGCGCGGGCGTTTTCCTCAGCTCCGGTTTTTTCGAGGTAGTAGTCGTAATCGCCGGTGTAGGTCGTGAGGATACCGTTGTTGATGTGGATGACTTTTTTGGCGAGGCGGCGGATGAAATGCACGTCATGGCTGATGAAGACGAGGGTGCCTTCAAACTTCTCCAGCGCCATGATGAGGCCTTCGATGGCCCAGATGTCCAAATGCGTCGTGGGCTCGTCCATGAGCAGCAGGTTCGGCGGATCGACGAGGAACTTCACGAGGTTCAGGCGGCTCTTTTCACCACCGGAGAGTACCTTGCACTTCTTATGCACGTCCTCGCGTTTGAACAAAAAGCTGCCGAGGATGCTGCGGGCCTCGTCTTCGCGGATTTCGGGTGAGACGCGCTTCAGCTCGTCCAGCACGCTGCAATCCGGGTCGAGCGTGTCCGCACGGTGCTGGGAGAAGTAGCCGAGCTTCAGGTTTGTGCCGAGCTTGCGCTCGCCTTTCTGGAAAGGGATCTCGCCGGCGAGGAGCTTGATGAGGGTGGATTTGCCCGCGCCATTCGGACCGACGAGCACGGTGCGCTCTCCGCGCTCGACTTCGAGGTCG
>JBEIGR010000735.1:0-2437 GCA_040381795.1 Verrucomicrobiaceae bacterium
CGCGAGGTGAGCGCCTGCGGGCCTTGCTGGATGAGCTTGTCGGCGATTTCGTCGAGATACTCGCTGGAGTCCTGGGTGTTCTTGCGGCGGCGCAGGAGGGAGATGTGGAGGCCGTTGACGTAAGGATCGAGGCAGACCTGCATGAGGCCGTAGTTTCGCTCGATCTCCGGTGGCAGTTGCAGGCGGCCTTTGACCTCGGCGAGGTTGGTTTCGAGTTCGCGGAGCACGGCAGGAGGCTCAGTTTCTTCGGGGCTGAGGAAGAGGCCGAGGCGCTGCCCACTTTTTCCACTGCTGAGCCAGATGGCGAGGGGAATGGCGAGCGTCAGGGAGACAAAAATGGGGCTCAGCCAAAGGAAAAAGCTCCACGAGATCATCCAAGCGACGATGCCCCACGCGATGCCGAGAAGAGTGACGCCGCCAAAGGTGAGGATAACCTCCCGCCAGTCCACGCCATCGAGTTTGCGCTTCTGGGCCACCCATTTGACGCCCTGGCCGGTGATGATTTTGAAGACGAAGGTGGTGTGAAACCACATCATCACGGGGGACATGAGCGTGAAGATGACGGTGTCGAGCATGCTGCTGACGAGGGCGAGCATGCGGAGCTTCAGGGGTTTGAAGACGCGGCCGCTGACCATCTCATCCAGCAAGATGACGAACTTCGGCATGAAGATGAGCGTGGCGGTGAGGCCGAGCAGGAGGTGGCCAGCACGCTCGGCGGGGCCATCACGGATCACATCTCCCGGCGTGGCGGCGAGCCAGGTGGTGAAGACGAGCAGCAGGAACCAAAGCGGTGAACTGACGTAGCTGAGCACGCCGTGGGCGAAATTTACGCGGCTCATGAAGTGCCAGCCACGAGCAAAGAGGAGCCAGAAGTGCTGCATGTTCCCTTGGCACCAGCGGCGATCGCGTTTCAGCGTGTCGATAAGGGTGGGCGGGCCTTCCTCGTAGCTGCCGCGGATGGTGTTCAGAAGCCGGACGGAATAGCCCGCCTTTCGCATGAGGGCGGCCTCCACGAAGTCATGGGATAGAATGTGCCCGCCGAAGGGCACGGTCTTTGGCAGCGGCGGGAGGGCGCAGTGCTGGATGAAGGGATCGAGGCGGATGATGGCGTTGTGCCCCCAGAAGTTCGCTTCGCCATTCTGCCAGTAATTGAGCCCGGCCATGAAGGCGGGGCCGTAAAGCGACTGGGCGAACTGCATGAGCCTGCCGATGAGCGTTTCGCTGGCGACCTGCTTCGGGAAGGTTTGGAGGATGCCGATGCCGGGGTTCCTCTCCATGATGCGGGTCATGGCGACCATGAGGGCACCGGACATGAGGCTATCCGCATCGAAGACGATCATGTAGCGATACCTTTTTCCCCAGCGGCGGCAGAAGTCGGAGACGTTGCCGCTTTTGCGGTTGATGGGCTTGCGGCGATGGCGGTAGAAGATTTTGCCGAAGGCTCCGAGTTGGCGGGAGAGCTCCAGCCAAGCGGTTTGCTCCTCGATCCACTTGTTGGTCTGATCGCTATCGCTGAGGACGAAGAAGTCGAAATTTTTGAGGTGTCCGGTTTTCTTCAGGGACTCAAAGGTGACCCGCAGACCTTCCCAGACGCGGCTGACGTCTTCGTTGTAAACAGGGATGATGATGGCGGTGCTGGCGTCGATCGGGCCGTCGTCGTCTTCGATGGTTTCCCAAAGGTCTGTGGGGTCGTCTTTGGGGCGATTTTGCAGCCACACGCCGATAAGAGCGGTCCAGAAGCCGGAGTTCAGTTGGTAGAACAGTGGCACAAAGCAGATCAGCAGGCCGATTTTGGCATTCCGGTAGCCTTCGCTGACCTGGAGGAAGCGGATCATCAGCCAGGTGCCCAGCAGGGTGCCGAGACAAACGAGCGTGAGGAAGGTCACACGGCGTGCGCGGGCCAGGGTGCGCGGGATGATGCCTGCAGGCGTGGTTTTGACCGAGGGCTCACTCATTGCAGGAGACGATAAACGTAATAGAACACAAAGGTCACGAACACGGCCAGCACAGCGTATCGCATCCACGGCTGGCGTGCGAAGCCCTCAAAGGTGCCTTCGGCTACATGGGTGAAGCCGAGATCCATGTCACGCGGTGTCATTTTGGAGACTTGCAGGCTGGGGCCGCTCGTGCGCACGGCCTCACGCATGGCTCCGCTCATTTCTGGCGGGACGAAATTGCGGTCCATGAAGTGCAGCGGCCAGCGGTCTGGCCCGTCGCTGATGTAAAACCCCAAACGGCCTCCGGCCTCGATCTGCGGCTCGGTAAGGTGCATATCGTGGTAGATTGTGCCGAGCCAGTCGTGCATCATTTTCCGTGCTTCGTCGATGGCGAGGGCCACAGGCTTGCAGGAAGGGTCTTTCGTGTGGGCATCCGAGGCGCGGCGGAGGGATTCGAGCACGAGCTGCGTGCGGCGGATGCGGTTGTGCAGGCGGTAGGA
>JBEIGR010000736.1:0-2433 GCA_040381795.1 Verrucomicrobiaceae bacterium
CATTGTCGTGCAGACCAGCACTTGGCTGGCCCAGCAGCAGGACAATGAGCGCACCATGCTCGCCCTCTGGGAAGGCCAGAGTGATGACGGTCGGAAGTGGGACAAAAACTATGATCGCCCCGTCGCGCCCTTTGATGGCTGCTCCGATGTGCGGAATCGCCTCACCGACTCATCCGTCGATGAACTCACCATGCTGCAAGTCAGCGCCGTCTTTGATGCCGAGCCCCAGGCGATTCAGCAGGAAGCGTCCGATGCCTCCACTGCGGGCAAAGTGGGCACCCTGCTGAAATACGAGATCCGCCAGCGCATGCACTCCGAGCTGTGGGAGGAGACCAACTACCTCGCCGCCTGGCTAAACACGTGCGGTCACGCCGTCATGTGGACACGCTGGATGGACTCGTGGATGAATGGGGAGGAAACCATCACGCAGGATCAGCTCATCGGCTGGCTCGCCGAGCAGCAGATGGCGCAAATGCCCGATCTTCCGCAGGATGATCCCGCCATTGATCAGGGCATCCTCGAGCAGTCCACGCTCATGGCCGAGGCCATCATGGCACGCCCTGCGTCAGACCCGTCCTCCATCGCCATCCTTCAGGCCCGTTACCCGGCCCTGTCTGAAAAACGTGCCACCAAGGTGCTGGCAGATTTACGCCGCACCGGCACCGCTACCTTCCGCCTGCCCATTAAGCGCCCGGGTCGCCCGTCCGCCACCGCGTTGTTTCCCGGCATCGACATCCACTACCACTGGTGGGTTGACAAGGTGCAGGAGGCCCCCGTGGTTTACGTCATCGAGACCCTGCCCGAGCACAAGCTCCGCGCCAAGCCCACCACCGAAAAGTGGAGCCAGGAGTTTGTCGATGCCATGATCGCCATGGGTCCCACCGCCTGCCTTGAGATGGGCACCGTCGCCAAGATCGGCCGGCTGCACACCGAGAAGCGCCACCACTTCGACACCTCCGCCAGCAATCGCATCAACGCCAAGATGCACGAGATGCGCAGCTATTATCAGGTCGTCCGCGCCTTTGTCCGCAGTGTGGATGAAGACGGCTTTGAGGCGATGCACGAGGTCATCTATCACCCCTCCGCAGGCACCAAGAAAGGCAGGAAAGCCAAGCCCGAGCCCCTCGTCGCGCTCAGTCGGCTGGTGGATGACTACCATGACGGCGGTTGTTTTGTCGGCTTTCGGCGCGAATACAAAACGCGGAAAATCCACGAGAGTCGCGGCGTGCCTGAGCTGGGCATGAGTGCGCAGTTCATGCTCAAGAAAAGCCGTGACGCCAGCATTGACCGCAGTGACCTCGCCACCAGTCCGCCCGTCCGCACCAACATCCGCATGGGGAAAGGGGAGCGCCTCGGAGACCTCGGCATCCGCCCGGGCGGTCGCGTCTATGATCAGCGCGGCGAGAAGACCGAGTGGATGACTCCCCCCACCTACGATGCCGCCGCCCGCGAGTCGGATCAGGCCGTCCTGCTCGAGCACGCCAATCTCCTCGGCCTCGACCACGAAGGCGTCTCGCCCAATAAGCTCATGCTGCACCGGCAATACATCGTGCGCGGATTCCTCGTCCAGTATCGCGAGGTGCTCCTTCGCATCCTATCGCTCGATCAGCGTTACATGGACCCGCTGTTTGTCAGCCGCGTCATCGGCACCGGAGACCAACCCTTTGAAGTCAGCCGCGCCGAGATCGCCGGTCAGTTTGATGTCAATCTCAAGTTTGATGTTCGCATGCTCGACATCGACTACGTCAAAGCGCGGTGGAACGTCGTGCGCGAAGCCATGGCCAATGATCGCAGCGGCGTCATGCGTGACCCCGTCTTCACCAAGTGGGTCGTGGCCTCCATTGATCCCGCCCTGGCCGACATGGGCTTTGACGATCCAAAGACTGCCGTGGACAAAGACATCAAGGAGCTTCAGAGCCTCCTCTCCAGTGGCATGAATGGCTTCTACGGTCAGCCCAAAGACGGCGGCAATGCGCAGGCCCTGCTCGCTGAGATTGACAAACAACTCGCCACCAATCCGCGCATGTATTCCGCCATGCAGGAGGACCCCACCTTTGCCCAATATGTGCAGTCCCTCCGCCAGAAATACGAGTTTGACCTCAAGCAATTCGAGAACGCCGAAACCGGACGCAGCGGCTGGACCTTTGACGATGCCGAGCAGAAGGCTGGCATCGGTCGCGGCATGGCTTAACCTCTTCGCATCATGAACACCTCCCCCCCATTGCTAATCGAGACCTGCATGGAAGGCGGCTCTTTGGACGAGCCCACCATCCGCGCCGCGCTGCAAGGCAAAAGCAACTCCCCCGAAATGAAAGCCGTGGTTTCCCTCATCGAGTGGGCCATCGGCTCCGCCCGAAACGGCAGTGAAGAAACCCGTGGCATTGAGCGGGATGAATTTTGCGGAGCCTCCCGTGAGCTACGCAAGCTGCGGAC
>JBEIGR010000737.1:0-2421 GCA_040381795.1 Verrucomicrobiaceae bacterium
ATCCGCAGCGTCACCGGCCTCGATACGAAGAGCGGCAAAGAAACCCGCTTTGTCGGCAAATACTTCGTCGATTGCACCGGCCACGGCAGCGTGGGAGCTCTCGCAGGCGCGGAATTCATGATGGAAGAAAAAGGCCGCATGGGCATGAGCAACATGTGGGTCATGCAGAACCTCAAAAAACCCGTCACCTGGCCCGCCACGCCCTGGGCACTGCCTTTGAAGCTCGAAGACTTCCCCGAGCCGCGTCCGATGGCCCCCGTGGGCAAAAAGAATGCCGCCAACCAGGCCGGTTACGATCTCGGCTACACGCCCGTGCCGAATCCCGAGGACTATGTACACGGCGAGTGGTTCTGGGAGAGCGGCTTCGACAAGCACCCCATCAATGACCTCGAAATCATCCGCGATCACAACTTCCGTGCCGTCTATGGAGCCGTCTCCGCTTTGAAGGCACTCAAAGCCGACGCCTACGCCCAGCATGACCTCACCTGGCTCGCCTACATTGGCGGACCTCGTGAGAGCCGCCGCATCGTCGGGGATATGATCCTCAATGGCGAAGACATGGTCAAAGGCATCATCCATCCCGATGGCTGCGTGCCCACCACCTGGGACCAGGACCTTCACTACCCGAAAGAGGAATACATGAAGAACTTCCCCGACAATCCCTTCATCAGCCGCGCCCAGTTCGGCAAGCACACTGACCGCAAAAGCGGCTACCCCGTGCCCTACCGCTGCTTCTACAGCAAAGACATCGGCAATCTCTTCATGGCCGGCCGCACGATCAGCGTCGAGCGTGCCGCCCTCGGCTCCACCCGCGTCATGCGCACCTGCGGCATGATGGGCGAAGTCGTCGGCAAAGCCGCCTGGATCTGCCTCCGCCACCACACCACCCCACGCGGCGTGTATGAGCAGTATCTCGACATCCTCAAAGACCTCATGAACCAGCCCGGCGCGATGCGTCGCGACACCCTCGAAGGCGCACTCTACCTCCCCGCCAACGCCAAAAAGCTCCCCGATACCTCCCTCTCCTCCGACAGCATCGACCCCAAGAAACTCGACGGCATCGTCATCGACGACAAAGAAGCCGAGTTGAACGGCAAATGGGCCCACGGCGAAGGTTTGAAGCCCTACGTCGGCGAATACTACAGCTATGGCAGCGACAAGAACGCCAGCGCCCGCTTCGCCTTCAGCGTGAAGGAAACCGGCAAATACGAAGTCCGCATCTACTTCCAACCTCACGAGAACCGCGCCAAAACCGCCCCCGTCACCGTCCTGAGCAGCGACGGTGAAAAAGTCGTCTCCGTCGATCAAAGCAAGCCTGCCTCCGGCAAACAAGGTGCCCACAGCCTAGGCGTCTTCTCCTTCACCGCAGGCGAAGAAGCCGCCGTGATCTTCCGCACCGCCGGTGCCGGTGGAAACGTGCATCTCGATGCCGTGCAGGTGGTTCCGGCGAAGTGAATCTCACTTCTTCAAAGCCTCCAAGGCGTCGCGAACGCGTGGGAGGCTGACGTTTCGTACATATCCATCGCTCAGGTTCTGTTTCACAAAGTTCTGATGGTAGTCTTCGGCCTTCCAGAAGCGCTCATAAGGGACAATCTCGGTCGCGATGGGCTTGGAGAGTTCCTTCTGCACCAAGGCCTTCACCCGCTCGATCTCCGCTTTTTCCTCAGGAGTCCGGTAGAAGATCACAGGCCGATAACTCGGTCCGTAATCGGGCGCGACACCGCTTCCGTCACTCGCGTCATGGGATTCCCAGAAGACACGAAGCAGTGTCTCGTAGCTCACCTTCTTCGGATCGTAGCTGAACTCGATCGTTTCGGTGTGGTTGCCGTGGTCCTGATACGTCGGGTTCAACGACTGACCGCCCGCAAAGCCTGAAACCACATCGCCGACGCCATCGATGCTTTCATAGATGGCCTCCATGCACCAGAAGCAGCCGGCGGCGAGTGTCGCCTTCTTCAAACCAGTGGCTCCGCCAGAAATCGATGAAGCGTTTCCGGGTGCGAAGCTACCGACGTAGTCGGCCAGCCCTTCCGCAGCCAGTTCCTGCTCGGGCACAAATTTCAAAGCGGCGGAATTGATGCAGTAGCGCTGCCCCGTGGGAGCTGGCCCGTCGTCAAACACATGGCCCAAATGAGAATCTGCCTTCACCGAGCGGATTTCACCCCGATTCATGCCGAAGGAATCATCCGCAGATTCTTTGACTGCCGATGCACGAATGGGACGAGTGAAACTTGGCCATCCAGTGCCAGAATCAAACTTGTCTTTGGAGCTAAAAAGAGGCTCGCCAGAGACCACGCTCACGTAAATGCCTGTCTTGTGGTGATCCCAATACTCGTTCTTGAAAGGAGGCTCCGTTCCACCTTCCACCGCCACACGATATTGCATCGCCGTGAGGCGTTCCTTCAAGGCAGGATCTTCGAT
>JBEIGR010000738.1:0-2414 GCA_040381795.1 Verrucomicrobiaceae bacterium
CTCCCTCTTCGAACGGGGTGATCATCACATGGAAGAATGCTGGTGTGCCGTGTTACACCCACATTCGTGCCTCTTGGTTCCACGAGAGCGTTTGGCGCCAAGCCTACCCAGCGCTGCTTTCGTGGGCAAAACCCAGCTCCAGGTCTCCCGGAGGTAGCCAAGAGATTAGCCGGTGGTGAAAGCCGCGAAGCGGCTGAGAACCCCCGAACCGCCCCAAGCGCCTCACACCTCTGAACGGTGTCCTGGAAGGACGCGTTTCGTGAGCAGAAGATGTTTCGCGGTGATCCGGTGGTTGCACCACCAGCTAGTCTCTTTCCTCCCTCCGGGAGGCGTCAGGCCTTCAAGTCGTAAAACCGCATCGCATTCCCGCTCCAGAGCTTCCGCTGCTCGCTGGTGGGGCGTGAGGAAATGATCTGCTTCAACGCATCCACCCAGCCGCGGACGGGGCTGCCGAGGAGGCAGACGGGCCAGTCGCCGCCGAAGAAGATGCGGTCGGGGCCGAAGGTGTCGAGGCAGTGGTTCACGACGGGCGCGAGGTCTTCGGCGTGCCATTGGCCCGGCGGGACGAAGGCGACGATGCCGCTGATCTTGCACATCACCTCGGCGCGTGAGGCGGCGACGGCATCGATGCCGCGCTTCCATGCATCGGGCGTGCAGCTTCGCTTCAAACCGGGGCCGAGCTTGGGATTGAAGGCCTTGGGGTCGCCGTTGCCGCAGTGGTCGAGCACGAAACGGGTATCCGGGCATTCCTGGATGAGCTTCGCCGCATCATGAAGCTCGGTGGGCCGCATGGTGAGCTCGAAATTGAGGTCGTTTTGGCCCAGCGTGCGCACGCCGCGGATGAAATCGGCGCTGAGGCAGTAGCCGGCAGGCGTTGAGTCACCGTGAAGCACTTGGCGTAGGCCTTTGACGATGCCGTTGCCGGCGTAGCGCTTCACATAAGTCTCGAAATCGGACGAGGAAGGCCGCCCGCCGATGGTGGCGGCCATGGTGGGCGTGTTTCCAGCACGACATTGGGCCACGATGGCATCGGCTTCCTTCACATGATCCTTCGGGGCGACATCGACTTCCATGTAGATGGCTTTCACGTTCAGACCTGCATTGGCCTTCACATAGTCGGCGGTGACAAAATCATGTCGCAAGACCTCAGGCGCAGCTTGGATCCATGGCGGGGTGATGACGCTGAGGTCCCACAGGTGCTGATGGGTATCGATGATGAGCGCATCCGGGGCACTCAATGTGGAGCAGGAGGTGAGAGCGGCTCCGGCGGAGGTTTGGAGGAACTGGCGGCGGTTCATGGTGGTGACAGGCAAACGCACGCCGCAGCCCTCGCTTTGCCATCAAGCTGGCAATTGATAAAACGTGAGGCCGAGGATGGCATACACGGCAAGGAGAAGAACGCCTTCCATCCAGTTCGACTCGCCATCCTGGGAGATGAGGGCGGTGACGGCCACGGAGACACCGACGGCGACGACTTCCATCGGTGTGAAGATGAGGTCCATGGGCTTGCCGAAGGCGTAGCTGGCAAAAACGAGCACGGGAGCGACGAAGAGCGCCACCTGGAGACTGGAGCCGACGGCGATGTTCAAGGAGAGGTTCATCTTGTTCTTCAGCGCCATCAAAACTGCCGTGGAATGCTCGGCGGCGTTACCGATGATGGCGACGAGGATGACGCCGACGAAGACTTCCGTGAGCCCGAGCGTGTGCGAGGCCTCCTCGACGGCACCGACGAGGAATTCGCTCATCAGAGCCACGAAAGCGGTGGCGACGAAGAGCACCAGCATGGATTTGCCCTTGCTCCAGCCGTGGGTGCCGAGCGCCTGCTCCTCATCGGCATTTGGTTCGCCGACGTAGAGGTGCGAGTGCGTCTTGAGGCTGAAGATCAGGCTGAAGATGTACACAATAAACAACACGACCGAGATTTCGAAGCTCAGATCCTGCTCGTGGGCGTTTGCATGCTGCCCGGCGACGAAGTGATACACGGCTGGCAGCAGCAGGGCGATGCCGGAGAGGGCGAGCATCGTGGAACCAAGGGAGGCCGCCGTTTGATTGAACTTCTGCGTTTTGAACTTCAGGCCGCCGCACAGCGAGCTGAGGCCGAGCACGAGGAGGAGGTTGCCGATGATGGAGCCGGTGATGGAGGCCTTCACGACGCCGTGCAGGCCTTTGCTCATGGCCATGAGGGCGATGATCAATTCCGCCGCGTTGCCAAAGGTGGCATTCAAGAGACCGCCGATGCCTTCGCCGAGTCGCTCGGCCAGATGCTCGGTGGCGCGGCCCATCCATCCGGCGAGCGGAATGATGGCGATGGCCGAGGTGATGAAGATGGCGACGGGGCTGGCGTGCGTGAATTCAAGAACGGTGGCGATCGGAACGAAGGCCAGGAGCCAGTTCATGAGGTTTTTGGCGGCAAA
>JBEIGR010000739.1:0-2411 GCA_040381795.1 Verrucomicrobiaceae bacterium
AGATCGTCAATGAAGAGCTACGCCGGTGGAACGGACGTCCCGCCGCCCACCTCCCGCCCCTTCTCGCATGGCTCGCGGAGGAAAAAGAGAACGAGCGCATCCTTCGCATGGTGTCGGACAAAACCGCCGCCTCCTACAGCGACATCATCCCTCAATAAGTCACCGCCCTTCGCGGCCTCGGCCAGTGGGGAAAGGTCAAAGTCTTCCTCTCCGGCCGCCTCGATCCCTCCTTTCCGGGCGTCCAGGCACGCATCTGGCTCGCCGAGGCAGAAAGCCACCTCAGCGGCGATCCCAGCACCCCGCGCCACCTTCTCAACACCGTCTTTGACGAAACCGGCCGTGGCGAAAACATGTCCGCCGCCCTCAAATCCGCCGAAATGGCTGAATTCCTCGGCTATTGGGATCTCTCACGCCGCTTCTACGAAGGCGTCGCCAAGAAGCAAGCCGGTGCCACCCAGAACATGCTGCTCAAAGTCTATGAGATGGCCCAAAAGGAGACCAACGGACTCGCCATGCTTTACTCCAGCGAGGAACTCCTCCGCCTCAAGCCGACCGATGTCGTCTATCTCGACCGCGCCAACTACCTCCGCCTCATCCTCGGCACAGATATTGAAGTCGCCGTCCAGGCCCTCGATGCCACCCGCGACATCCCTGCCCATCACATCACGCCTGATCGCCACGTCGCCCTCGCCTTCCTCCGCGCCCTCTCCGCCTACCGACAGGCCCGCTACGGTGACATCGCCGCCGAGCTCGCCCGCGTAAAATCCTACGACACCTTCCCCCCCGGAGCACGCGCCGTCTATGCCGGCCTCCTCGCCATCTCGGGAGATACCTCCGGCGCCTTCCAGATCGCCGAAAAAGTCCCCCTCACCCTGCTCCTCCCCGAAGAACGTCGCTTCCTCGCCCGAGCCCTGTGATCCCTCGGCTGCAAAAGCCTCTTCTAGTGTGGTTCAGCCCTCTGGGCTGATCTGAGTGCAGTCCAGAGGACTTGCACCACACTATATCCGCCGAGGGATTCACCTCTTCGCCAGCGTATTCTCGGCCCCTCACCATGCCGCGCAGCCTTCTCATCTTGTCTTCGCTCATAGCCTCTGTGCTTCATGCGGCAAGTCCCGATAAAACTCGCCAGCTCCTCACCGACTCCAAAGAGCCCGTGCGCATCGTCTGCATCGGAGACAGCATCACGGGCGTGTATTACCACAGCGGCGGCATGCGGGCGTATCCGGAGATGCTTCAAATCGCGCTGCAAAAGCTCCATCCGAAGGCCAAAGTCACCGTGCGCAACGCGGGCATCAGCGGCGACACGAGCAAAGGCGGTCTCGCACGGCTGGAGCGCGATGTTTTGGCTCACAAGCCGCATCTGGTGACGATCATGTTCGGCATGAACGACCTCGTGCGCGTGCCGGTGGCCGATTTCGTCGCGAACCTTCGGCAGATCATCCAGCGCTGCCGCGATGCTGGTGCTGAAGTCCTGCTCTGCACGCAAAACAACATCGTGAACTCACCGCAGCGGCCCGTGGCAAAGCTCGCCGAGTATTCGCAGGCCATCCGCGACCTCGCGAAAGCCGAATCGCTCGGCCTCGCCGATTGCTTCGCGGCTTTTGAGGCCGCGCGAGCGGAGGACGAGGTCGCTTGGAACTTCCTCCTCAGCGACGCCATCCATCCGAACATGGATGGCCATAGGCTCTTCGCCGAAAGCATCGCGCAGACCATCACCGGGCAAAATGTTTCGCTGCGCGATGAACCACCACCGCCGAATCCACTCGCGCACACCTTCAAACTGCTCGGCGAGGGGAAACCCATCACCGTGCTGGCCATGCCGCCTTACGATCAGCAGATCGAGCCCGCCTTGAAGAAACTGCATCCCGACGCGCAGATCACCGTGAAGCCCTGGCCAACGGCAGGCAAAACGCTCGCCGAACTCGAAACGGCCGCCAAAGCCGTGCGCACGATGAAGCCGAATCTCGTGCTAATCGCCGTGCCCGGTCATCTCACCGAGAAAACACCGCAGGCCTTCCACCAGCACTACGCGTGGATCATGAACTGGTCGCTCAGCTTTGGCCCGCAGGAGTGGGATGTGTTCGTCGCGTTGCCTGAAAAGGCCGAAACGAACCACGCCGACCTCGCACGGCGTTTGGTGCGTGCGCAGGACTTGAGCTTTATCGATCCTGCTTCGAGCAATTCGCTCGAAAAGTGGCTTTGGGCTCAAAAAGCTGCGAATCCGCAGGATATCGTCTTTCGCGCTCAACTCGACCAAACCGAGCAGCGCTACGTCGAACGTCTTCCTCCTGGTTTTGAGCCGGAAAAGCCGCACGACGTGCTCATCGCGCTTCACGGCCATGGTTCGGATCGCTGGCAGTTCATCAATGACATCCGCGGCGAGTGCCGAGGCCTGCGCGATGTCGCCGCGA
>JBEIGR010000740.1:0-2404 GCA_040381795.1 Verrucomicrobiaceae bacterium
AACCTCAAATTCGACCTCGGCAGGCTGCACAATCCGAAATCGCGAAAAGGCTTCTTCCAGCTCGTGGGCGACAAAGATGGCATCCGCGAGGTTTTGAGCTCCATCGAGCTCGTGAATAGCTTTTTCCGCAGCGTGGAGGCCGCGTGCAAATTCAATGCCCTCGGCCGCGAGTTCCGCGTGCGTGAGCCTGAGCTGGTGCAAAACACGCTCGCCTTGCCGCTCGAAAGATTAGCCAAACGAGCCGACAAAGCCGGCGATGCCGCGCACAAGGAGCACACCAAGCTGGAGCTGCACGACCTCGCGAAGCGCCTGAGGGCCGTCGGAGCCGGTTTGAAGATGTTTTTGGACCAGGAGCAGGAAGATCACGTCCACTGGGTGGAGCGCACCGGGCCTGAAAAGAACATCATCTCGCTCCACACCGCGCCGGTGGATGTCTCGCCGAAGCTACGACAGATCTTTTTCGCCAGTCGGAAGGCCTGCGTCTTCACCAGCGCCACGCTCGGCATCGGCCACGACGAGGAATTGCGCTACTTCCGCAATCGCGTGGGTGCTGATGAGGCCCGCGCTGCCTGCATCGAGAGCCCATTCGACTTCAAGCGTCAGATGACGCTCTACCTGCTGCAAAAAATGCCGCAGCCGAGTGATCCAGGTTATCTCGACCGCCTGCTGCATTGGATCTGCCACTTCCTCGATTTGAGCAAAGGCCGCGCCTTCGTGCTCTTCACCAGCTACAGCCAGATGACCGCGCTTGCTGACAAACTGGAGGCTCACTGCGACCGGCAAGGCTGGCGCTTGCTGGTGCAAGGTCGCGGCATGCCACGGCATCAAATGCTCGCCGAGTTCAAGAATGATACGCACAGTGTTTTGTGCGGCACCGATAGCTTCTGGACCGGCGTGGACGTGCCTGGTGAATCATTGAGCAATGTCATCATCACACGGCTGCCCTTTGCCGTGCCCGATCATCCGCTCACCGCGTCCCGCATCGAGCACCTGGAGGCGCAGGGTATGAATGCCTTCACCGAATACAGCGTGCCCGAGGCCATCCTCAAACTCCGCCAAGGCATCGGCCGCCTCATCCGCAACGCCACCGACACCGGCATCTGCGCCATCCTCGACAATCGAATCCTCACCAAGCCCTACGGCCGGGCCTTTCTAGCTTCCTTGCCGGAATGCCCGACGGAGGTCATGAGGGATTAAAAGACAAGCCAGAACCTCCCTTTGCCATGACAACGGCACTCGATCACATTCGCCAAAAGTTGGGGCAGGAGCCCCGCCGCATCGGATTCATGGGTTTTGGATGGGGAGGGCGACTGATTACGATTCCACCCAACCTTCGCGGACTCACCGCCGAGCAGGAGCCAATGCTCGACACGCTTCATCGGCAAAAAGACATCTGGCGCGGCGGTCGCATCGTGTGGGGTTTTGTCATGATGGCAAACGAGGCCCTCTACCTACCTGGCGACGATGACCTGCCCGGTGATGTGGTTTACTCGCTTTCGGCCACGGATGAGGAGGCATGGGAAAAGCTGCCGCAGATCGCGAAGACCTTGTTCGAGGCGAAACTAGCCGAAGAAGAGCTTTCGAGCCTCCCCGAGGATCAGCGAGGAATGGTCGAGCATCTGCGGCAGGAGACCGATCGTGCGTTTGGACTCGTGGTGCCGCCTTCGATGAGTCATGGCATGCAGTGTTATGTGTCGAGCTTTTGGGCGCATCGAGGACATCTTCCCGAAAAGGCTCTTGGAGGCCGGCTGGTGCCTCTTCTCGTGCTTGCTGGCAAGGCGCACCATGTGGTCGTGGTGCCGTGTAAGTTCTGGCCGTCAGACTTGCTCATCCCCTGGCAGCAGCGGGTGAAGGAGCGGGTGGTTCGCAGAGGGTTTTCCGAAGAGAGGATCGCTTATCAAAAGGCATGGATGACGGAAATCGAACGTCACGGACCGCCTGCCGCATGTCTTGAAGCTACCGCTGAGTCGATTGCGGGAGAGTGGGCGGGCGAGTTTGAACGCGAGATGCCGGGCGATCACGGCCCTTCGTTGCCAACCCTGCTGACACGTCAGGAGTGGCAGTTTGATGCGGGTGGTCGCTGCAAGTATGTCTCAACGATGCAGCCGCTGCAAAATGGTGAAGCCATTCTCGGCATGCAGCCTTTCCAAAAGGAACTCGAAGGCTGGTTCACCATTGAAGACGGCATTTTAAGGGTTCGTTGGGATGATGCGCAGGTTAAAGAAGGGGCGCTGACCATCATCTCATCAGGAGAAATGTTCGACGGCGGTCTCTATTGGCTTCGCAGAGCTCGCCAGCCCTCCCACGAAGAAAGGGCAAGTGAGGTGACAGATGGTGGCAGCACCATCTACCGGCACAAGGCCCGTGCCGCGCCCACCTTTGCCCCGCCGGACATGAGCGAGTC
>JBEIGR010000741.1:0-2402 GCA_040381795.1 Verrucomicrobiaceae bacterium
AGGATGAGACGTTTCATGGTTGGTCGCGTGCATAAACGCGACCGTCTCACGAAACCTGCCAGCAAAAGCTGTGTCGGATCTGGCAAGGTGATGGCTCAAGCCATGGCGGCGTGCAGGTCCAGCACCAGACCAGGAACCATGTCTGCCTGATCGCGGAAGAGATCGTCTTCCTCAAAGGCGGGCCGAAAGCGCCCTTCGAGCCGGTCGATGTCCGAGGTGAGCTCGCGCAGACGCTCGCGTGCCGGAGTGCTGAAGGCATCTGGATAACGGCGGGCGAGGAAATGCACGTCATAGAGATCGCGTGCTGCGGTCCGATTCTCCAGCGCGTTGAGTTTTTGCTCGATCAGTCGGCTTACGCGATAGGTGCGCACGCCTGCGACTTCGGCCACATCGTCTGCGGCGGCAGACGCATCGCGGCAGGACACTTCCACCTTCAGCCGGCCGAGGGTCGAGCCGTATTCATACTCAAGCCGGTAGCGCTGCACGGTGTCGGTGTCCTTGGTGCGTGTGATCTTGAGTTTGCTCGTGATGCGCGACAAGGCGGACTCCATGCGGCTTTCGAGGTTGAGCTTGTTCGGCGCGTCAAAGTCGAGATCCTCGGAGAAGCGGTCCAGTCCGTAGCAGACCAGCAGCGCGGTGCCGCCTTTCAAAACCAGCGGTGTGCCCTGCACCGAGCTCAAGACCTCGCGCATCACGCGGAGGTGATTTTGCTGGGCTTCGGTAAGGTTCATTGCGACTGGAGCCACTCGTGGATGATCCGGGCCTGTTCCGATTCGATGAGGCGATCCCGAAGCTGCTGAAACACCTCGCGCAAATGGTTCTCTTCAGCCTCGGTGTCGGCAAAGTCCTCCAGGCGCAGATGATCGAGCGTTCCGCCCTGCTGCACGTTCGCCACGACGAGATCGAGCAGCGCACGATCCCGGTTCGCCGCGTAGAATTTCCGGCTGGCGGGCAATTCCACGCCGCTGCGCCGCAGGATGCTGGAGCATTCCCGCACGCCTGTGGTGCCGAGCAGCGCGGAGGTGTCTGGGAAGTTGCGGCCAGCGATGCGAAAGCTGGCTTTGCCGCTCAAAAAGGTGTCCGTGAAGTGCCAGTTCACAAAATCAGCCTCCCCATCCGGGATCGTCATGGCTGACGTGCCGGTGAGGTAATGCTGAAGGGTGGTGTCGGGCAGGGGACTCATGCGCCGCCTATTTTAGGCTCCGCCGAGGCGGATGGCAACGAGCGTCTCAATCCATGGCTGCCGTCTCAATCTTCCACTCAGCCTTCACGCTTTACCCTGACGCCGACGGCGGAACACAATCCCGGCCAAGCCTAAGCCTGCCAGGAGCGCACGGGAGGGTTCAGGGACGCTGCCGATGTTCACGAAGATGTTGTCGATGTTCGTGTTGATCGCATAGGCGTAGTTTCCTGGCGTGAGTCCCAGCATATCAAAAGTTCCGTTCCAGGTCACAGTTCCCGCAATCGCGCTGCCGGAGGTGTAGCCTGTGGGGAGCCGGAGCGTCCCATTCACATATCCAAACAGGCTTCCTGTTCTGATGCTAGGCCCACCAGTTAATGTTCCTGTTCCAAAGCTGGGGCTTGGCGATAAGGTGACGCTATAGAAGTCAAAACTCGGATTTTCGCCCTCTCCTACGCCCCCCGGTGAACCAAACTCTCCAAGAGATGGATCCACAAACGCAGCGCCAAAAATGGATGATCCTGCCAGAGTCAGCGAAGACGTATTGATGCTCCCCGAATACGTGAAGACCACATTTAAGCCAACCTCGGCAGCGGTGATCGTGACAGCTCCGGAGCATGGCGTCGCCACAGCAGTGGCGAAAAGGAGAGCCAGCACGGCGGAGAGCTTGAGGGAATGGAAGGCATTCATGGGAGGGAAGCGGGGCGCTTTTTAGCACTAACCGGGGGTGGGGGGGGCAAGCACGTATTTGAGTTTTTTTCATGGGGGCATCGCCAAAATGTCCGGCCTCTCACCGTTCCTGCGAGAACTAATCGACCGGGTGGAGTCACGAGGCGAACTCTATCTCTCCCAAGAGCTTAAAGAGTCCGCGCTGGCAGCCGTCGGCGAGCGAGCCACCTCACTTCCGAAACATCTTCCCGCGCTTGTCGCCGCCGGACAGGATGTAGGCGAGGAGGTCGGCGACTTCGTCGGCGTTCATCGCGTTGATCAAACCGGGAGGCATGAGCGAGGTCGGGGAGACTTGGCGGGTTTTGATGGTGTCGTGGCGGACGTCGGTGGTTTGGCCGGGGGCGGCGGGGTTGGTGGCGACTTGGAGGATGCCGCCTTCGTCGGCGGTGATGCGGCCGATGACGGTGCTGCCGTTTTTTAGCGTGAGGATGCTGCTCTCGTATTGGTCGGAGATGACCTTGCTGGGATCGACGATGTTCTCGACGAGATCGCG
>JBEIGR010000742.1:0-2369 GCA_040381795.1 Verrucomicrobiaceae bacterium
GTCGGCTGGATCATCCGCATGGGTGGCAAAGGCATCGACCGTCGCTTCGGCGTGCTTGCCGCCCTCACCGGCATGCTTTGCATCATCGCGGCCAATTTCGTCAACTATGAGGTCCGCATGGCCGAGTATCGCACGAGCGAGGAGGAAGTGGCAGAAGCCGAGGAATCCGAGTACGCCCAAGAGACAGCGGAGGAAAAAGCCGAACGCCTCGCCCGCGAGGAGCAAACGCAGAAGGAGGACGAACAACGTGCCGCTCTCTACGAAGGGCAGTTCCAGGAGGAGATCGGGGAATTGCAAAAGAAGAACCCTCACCTCTTCGATCCCGAGGAGGCTGACATCGAAGGGACCGAGGAGATAGCAGAGGCTGATGCCGTGGCGATGGAGGCTGATCTCGAAGAAGAGGAAAGCACCGGCGGAGCAAACCTCTTCGCCATCCTCTGGCTGCTCTTCAATGCCAAGTCTCTCGTGGGTTATTTCACCATCGGTGGTGCGGCTTACCGCGCCGCCTTCCGCTTCCTGAGCAACGAGGAAGCCTCTAACCTCCAACTCGGCGGCCAACGCGCCGAAGACCTCAGCGGCCTCTCCCTCCGCGAGCGCATCCAGCTCGGTCAGGCCTCGTGAGAATTTAGAAACGGCCTTGCGTCCCCGCTATCGAGGTCAATGCTCCGCCGCATGACCCGCTTTGAACTCGCCAAAGGCATCCTCCGCCAAGGAGGTGAGGTGCTCGCCATCGTGCTGCTCGCCGCGCTGCTGTGGTGGATGCATGTGCAGGGCTGGATGAATGGCCGCTCGCTCTGCCTGCTGGTGCTGGCGCTGGCCTTTGCGAAGACGGTCTTCTTCTTCGCGGAGAACCTCACCCACATCCTGCTCGCCACTCGCGACAACATGCCCTACCACAAGGTCCTCGGCCTCATGGGCGTGAACATGACGCAGATCACGCTCTCCTTTGCACTCGATTTCTGGCTGCTGGAGACGGGAGAAGCGGAGAGCTTTAGTTCGATGAATGCCGCCTGGAGCCGCCCGGAGCTCATCTTTGAGTTCTTCTTCTACAGCGTGCTGAATTTCTCCTTCTTTGGCTTCGGCGATGTGACGCCGCTGACCGTCCCTGCCAAGCTCGTCACGATGATGGAGGTGCTGCTAGCCTTTTTCACCGTCATCTTCCTGCTCTCCGATTTCGTGAGCCTAAAGGATTCCCTCCGCGTGCGCCGCCGCCACGAAGATTGATGCTTTTCGCCACAACCTCCTGACGAAAAAAGCCTCGCGCCTGCTGCCCGGCCATCCCAGATTCCCGCCATGTCCCTCGACTACCGCGATTACATGCGTGAGCAACCTCCACGGCGCTTTCCGTCCCTCATTAGCAGGGTGCGGAACCTTTCCTCCTTCGCGTGGATCATGATCGCCCTCGGGACGATGTTTGTAGCGCAGTTTGGCTTCGACACGCAAGAGATCATCAAGATGGAAGGCTCGGTGAGCGTGGCAAAACTCGCTGCGGGGAAGTTTTGGACGCTGGTGAGCTACATGTTCGTTCACGGCACCGTGGGCCACTTCCTGCTGAACGTGCTGATGCTGTGGTTTGTAGGCCGGCAGGTGCAGAATCTCTTCGGCGGGCGGCACTTCCTTCAGATTTTCTTTCTCAGCGGTATCGCCGGAGCGGTGCTGGAGATGGCCGTGAATGGTTTTGTGCATGGCGATACCGTCACGCCGCTCGTAGGAGCCTCCGCCTGCGCCTTCGGCCTGCTCATGGCGCTAGCGGTATTGCTGCCGGACGAGCAAATCACCGTCTTCATCTACTTCATCGTGCCCGTGCCCATGCGCCTGTGGACGCTCGCCAAGGCGCTGGTGGTCATGCAGACCGTTTTTGCCGTGGCCGGGCTGCTGTTTCCTGCCTGGCTGCCGGAAGGCCTCAAAATCGCCTACTTCGCCCACCTCGGCGGGGCCTTTGCAGGCTGGTTTTATGCGAGAGCACTCGGCTATGGCGGCCGCCCCATGACCTACCGCAGCCAATGGCAGCCGGAGGCTCAGCTCCGCCGCACACCAGCCACGGCCCGCGTCGCCGCACGCGGCCGGGTGCAGATGGATTTCGAGGCCCCAGCGGCTTCCAAAAGCTCTCCAGCCGCCCCGGCACCCAATGACCTCGAAGCCGAGGTCAATGACATCCTCGATAAAATCCTCGTCGATGGCATCGGCAGCCTCACGGAAGCCGAAAAGCGCCTCCTCGAGCGTGCCAGCGCCGAAATCCAGCAGCGTGAGCAAACCGGCTCGTTGCGCTGAAACAGCCGAAAAGCATCCACCACGATGTTTTCCACCCGCGCCCTTACTCTTGCCCTTTTGATTCTTGTCGTCGTCGGCAGCGGCTTGATCATCCGCCA
>JBEIGR010000743.1:0-2352 GCA_040381795.1 Verrucomicrobiaceae bacterium
CCAAGGAAGCCGACGAAGGCACCATCGACCCGATTCTGAAGCTCGTGAGCTTTTGGGACGGCGAGACACCGCTCGCCTGCCTCACCTACTACGCCACGCATCCGCAAAGCTTCTACGGCAAGGGCGATGTCACCGCTGAGTTTGTCGGCCTCGCACGTGCGCAGCGTGAATCCGCTCTCAACATTCCGCACATCCACTTCAACGGCGCGAGCGGCAACGTCGCCGCCGGCAAATACAACGACGGCACGCCCGAAGCCCGCGTGCAACTCACGCAACGCATGGCCGATGGCATGAAACGCGCTTGGGAGGCCACGCAGAAGTTACCCATCACCGCCAGCGATCTCGACTGGCGCATCGAGCGCGTGAAACTGCCTCTCGCGCCCAATTTGAACCGCGAAGCGCTCGAAAAGACGCTCGCCGATGAGAAAGCCGACGCGCGAGATCGCCTGAATGCGTCCACGAAGCTCGCCTTGCTCCATCGCACGGAAGCGGGGCATCAGTTTGAACTCACGCGCCTGCGCCTCGGCAGCGTGAATATGCTCCACATGCCAGGCGAGCTCTTCGTCGAGTATCAGCTCGCCGCGCAGCAGATGAAGCCGGACGCCACCGTCTGCATGGCCGCGTATGGCGACTACGCGACCGGCTACATCGGCACTGAGATTGCCTACACGCAGGGCGGCTACGAAGTGCAGGCCAGCAGCTCCAACACCGCTCCACAAGTCGAAAAGGTGCTCATGGACGCGATGCGGCGGCTGCTGGCGGAATGACCTCAGATATTTAATCCGACGGAGTGGAGCCGAGACGCTTGCCACAGGCCACATTCCGGCCATAGAAGGCGGCCCGCCATGTCCATCTGGAACTTCGCCAACACCCAGCTCAAAGATCTCGTCGCTTACGAACCCGGAAAGCCCATTGAGGATGTCGCCCGCGAGCGCGGCCTGAAGCCCGAAGACATCATCAAACTGGCCTCCAACGAAAATCCACTCGGACCTTCCCCAAAAGCGGTCGAGGCCATGAAAAAGGCGGTGGAAGAAGTTCACATCTACCCGGACGGCGCATCGTGGAATCTGCGAAATGCGCTCGCCGAGAAGTTTGACCTCGAAATGGGCAATTTCATCATGGGATGCGGCTCGAACGAGGTCATCGAGTTCATCGGCCATGCCTTCCTGAAGCCCGGTGACAACATCATCACCGCCGAGCACGCCTTCCTCGTCTATAAGCTGATGGCGAAGGTCTTCGGGGCCGACACCATCGAGGTGCCCGATCCCGGCTATGTGCATGATCTCGACGCCATGGCTGCGGCAATCACGCCGCAGACGAAAGAAGTCTTCATCGCCAATCCAAACAACCCCACCGGCACGCTCGTCACGCAGGAGCAGATCGATCGATTCATGGCCAAAGTGCCCGAGCATGTCGTCGTCGTCTTCGACGAGGCCTATTACGAGTTCCTCGATAACCCACCGGACACCCTCAAATACGTCCGCCAGGGCCGCAACGTGGTCGTTCTCCGCACCTTCTCGAAGATCCAGGGCCTTGCAGGCACCCGTGTGGGCTATGGCATCGCCAACAAAGAGCTCATTGATGTGCTTCAGCGCACGCGACAGCCCTTCAACCTCAACTCCATCGCCCAAGCAGGCGCTCTCGCTGGTTTGCTCGACGAGGAGCATCAGGCAAAAACCAAGCGCATCACCGATGAAGGCCGCGACTATCTCCAGGCGCAGTTCGGTGAGATGGGCCTCGAATACATCCCCAGCTACGCGAACTTCGTGCTCGTGAAGGTGGGCGATGGCAACGCGGTCTTCAAAGCCATGATGGACCTGGGAGTCATCGTTCGTGCCATGGCTGCCTATAAGCTTCCCGACTGGGTGCGCATTTCCATCGGCACCATGCCGCAGAATGAACGCTGCATCGAGGTGCTGAAGCAGGTGCTCGGCAAGTAAGCTGCAACGCCCGCTTGTGCTCGCGGCGTTTGCGCCTTGTATGGCCGCATGGTCGTGAAAATCCCCTCCTTGCTCCGGCTTTGCCCACTCCTCATCCTCGCCTCCGCGAGTGCTCAGGATGTCACGGCCCCGCCGCCGCCCGCTACCGTCGAGCCTGGACTGGAGCAGGCGGTGAAATGGAAATGGCAGATCGAGCCAGGCGATGCCGGCGCCTGGGCCATGGCAGCCGCCACTCCGGCCCCGGCGGCGCCGACCACTGACCCAAAGGCACCCGAAGCGCCCAAGCCTCCCGTGCGCACGGCTCCTGAAAAAGCCCTCGATCACACCGTGGCTCGTGGTGAAACCCTCACGGTCATCGCCAGACGATACGTCGTCACCGTCGAGCACATCAAGACCTTCAACTCGCTCAAAA
>JBEIGR010000744.1:0-2346 GCA_040381795.1 Verrucomicrobiaceae bacterium
GTGAGCTGCTGGATGCCCGCTTTGCCGACGCCGTATTCGACGGGGTTCGGATTCATCGGGGCCTCGTAGATGTGCGGATCGGGCGAGACGGCGCCGTACATGCTGGAAAAGAGCACGAGACTGCCGCTTCCACGCTCCGCCATGGCATTGCCGATGGCTCGGGCGAGCGTGAAGGTGGCGGTGAGGTTGCCGTGGTTCGCATGATCGAAATCTGCGGCGGTGAGGTCGTCGAATTTTTTGGCCGTGGAGGCATACGTCATGACGACAAGGCCATGCGGCACACCACGAACGGCGATTTGATCCGCGATGAAGGCTTCGAGCGCCGGGATGTCCGCCGCGTCGAGATCGGCGGCGGTGACTTGAGGGCCGCGTTGAGCCTTGCCGGGCAGATCCGCGCACAAAACGGTCGCGCCGAGCTGCGTGAGCAGTTTGACGACCTCGCGGCCGAGATAGCCCGCGCCGCCGATGACCCAGATGTCGCGGTTTTGGAGAGAGAAGGCTGTCTGGCTCATGATGGCGCGGATTCTGATTGCGAGCCTTGCGGAAACGAGCGTTTACTCGTGGTTCCACCGGGGCACCACATGAAGAAACCCACCTCCACCGCACCGAAACTGCCGCAGCGTCAATCGCTTGTGGTGCAGACCGTGGACAGCTTGCGGGAAGGTTTGCACAGCGGCCACTGGCAGGACTTTCTCCCCGGCGAACGCGAGCTTTGCGAGGAACTGCAAGTGAGCCGCCGCACGCTGCGTGCCGCACTGGAGGATCTGCAACGCGAGGGCTGGCTGGAGGTCAGCGGGCGTCAGCGCCGCAAGATCAAGCAGACGACCCAAGCGCCTCGCAAGACCACTGGGCCCAAGATGGTCGGCGTGCTCAGCTCCGCTTCGTTTCTCGGCATGCCCGCGCATGTGGCCTATGTGATGGACATGCTGCGCAGCAAGCTCACCGCCGCCGGATTCGAGGTGCGCATCCATGTGCAGCCCGCGTGCTACACGCCCTCGCCAGCCCGAGCGCTGGAGAAATTTTTCGCGGAGCATCCCTACACCGCGTGGCTCGTGCTCAGCGCCCAAGTGCCCATGCAGCGCTGGCTGGTGGATCATCGTGTGCCGTGCTTTTTGATGGGCTCCGCCGCCAAGGGGCTCACACTTCCCTCGCTCGATACGGATTTTCATGCCGCCTGCCATCACGCCGGCACGATGCTCTGGCGCAAAGGCCACCGCCGCATCGCCTTCGTCGTGCCGAAAGGCCAGTATGGAGGAGACATCGCTAGCGAAGAAGGTCTCAACGAGGCGCTACGCAGTCTGCCCGGCACACAGCTTCGCATTTTGCGTCACGACGGCACCACCTCGCATCTTTGCCGCCTGCTTGATGAGGTCATGCGCAGCTCCGATGCTCCTACCGCCTTCTTTGTGGCCCGGCCGCCGTTCGTCATCACCACGCTCATGCACCTCATGCGGCGCGGCAAACGCATCCCGCAGGATGTGGCCGTGCTCTCCCGTGATAACGATCCCACGCTCGATAGCACCAGCCCCTCCGTCTGCCGCTACGGCATCGAGCCCAAACAGTTCGCCAGCCGCATCGTGCAGGCTGTGCGGCAGCTCGCCGAAAACGGCACCTCCTCCGTCAGCGGCATGCGTCTGATGCCCACCTACATGCCCGGCGAGACGGTGTGATTTTTCGAGTTCATCTCCGTTTCCTTTCCATGCGCCCCCTACTGCTCCTCGCCCTTTTTTCGGTTCCATCCTTCGCCCAGGACTCCACGGCCTGGCTGGAGAAAAACGCCACGCTCATCTTCCACGAGGCCTTTGAGCGTGAGGAGGATGGCAACCTCGCCAAAGCCATCGGCAACGGTTGGAACAGTGCCACCGCCGATCGTGTGCCGAAGGTGAAAATGGCCGACCTCGATGGCGGCATCTTGAAGGTCGCGAGCGCCTCGGAAGCGGCGAAACACTCGGCGCACATCCATCACGAGGCCGGTTTCACCGATGGCGGCGCGGTGGTGCGCTTTCGTTTCCCTGGCCTCAGCAAAGGTGAGAGCCTCCAGCTTGGCTTTGTCGATCGCGAAACGAAGGGCGTGCATGCCGGCCACCTTTGCTACGGCATCCTCAGCCAGAGCAGCGTCACACTCGTCGATCACAAAACGGGCATCATGAACCTCGAAAACCGTCGCCGCCGAGATGAGGCAGTCGCGAAGAAGCAGAAGATCCCCGCCGACCTCGAGGCGCTGCTCAAAACGAAAAGCATCAACGTGCCCTTCAAAGCCGACACCGAGTGGCATGAGCTCATCCTGATCACCGTCGGCGATGAAATGCGTCTCACGCTCGATGGCAAACTCATCGCCAAACACCA
>JBEIGR010000745.1:0-2319 GCA_040381795.1 Verrucomicrobiaceae bacterium
CCACCACCGTAACCGCCGCGGCCACCACCACCGCCGCCGCCGCCATAGCCACCGCCGGCTGGACGGTCTTCTTTTGGACGCGCCTCATTCACGACGAGGGCGCGGCCCATGAAATCCTGGTCATGGAGGGCTTTGATGGCCTCCTGCATGCCCGTGGCAGAATCCATGGTGATGAAGGCGAAACCGCGGGGGCGGCCCGTGGTGTGGTCCATCGGCAGGAAGAGATCGGTGACGGTGCCGTAATTGGTGAAGAGATCGCGCAGGTCGTTGTCAGTGGCGGCGAAGGGCAGGTTGCCCACATACATTTTGGTGTTCATAACGTGTTATCTTTATTGAAAGCAGTCCACCCAACGCATGCACGGCCAGCTCCGGTCTTCGGATTTCAGAACACCAACGAATCCAAAGAAACACCTGATGAACAGCTCGGTCTGCCTGCTTCAGGTTGACTGCGAAAATGCCCCTCGTCTGGTTTGCCGTGGAAAGCAAGGGATGGTTTGGGGAAGCGGAGATGGGTGGGATCAAGGAGCGGCCTTTTCATGCACTTTGACGATCTGGGAATACTTGGCATCAGATGGCGCAGGCTTTGCCCTTTTCGCCTCAACCCTAGCTCCTCATCCTCCTCATGCGTCTGCTCTCCTTTCTCTTTCTTATCCTGGGCATTGCCCCGCTCGTTTTTGCTGCGGAGGACTACCCGCTCGTGCCTGCTCAGGAGTGCCGCCCGCGTGCCGGACTGCCGAATTTCCTCGCGAAGGCCGCCACGCCAGGCGCGGAGGTGAAAATCGGCTACCTCGGCGGTTCCATCACGGCGCAGACGGGCTGGAGGCCGAAGACGCTGGCGCATTTCCAGAAGATCTGGCCGCAGGCGAAGTTCAGCGAGATCAACGCAGCCATCGGCGGCACCGGCTCCGATCTCGGCGTCTTTCGCGTGAAACAAGACGTGCTCGATCACCACCCGGACCTCCTCTTTGTCGAATTCGCCGTGAACGATGGCGGCGCAGCGCCGGAGCAAATCCACCGCTGCATGGAAGGTATCGTCCGTCAAACCTGGAAGGCGCTGCCGGAGTGCGATATCTGCTTTGTTTACACCGTCACCGAGGCGCTCGTGCCGCCGATGCTCGACGGCAAATTCCAACGCAGCGCCAGCGCCATGGAAAAGATCGCCGATCACTACGGCATCCCCACGATCCACATGGGCATGGAGGTCGCCAAGCTGGCGAAAGAAGGCAAGCTCTTATGGAAAGCCAAGCTGCCGAAGACCGACGAGGAGACGAAGCAGTTCGAAGGCAAATTCGTCTTCGCGCCGGACAGCGTGCATCCGCATGTCGAAACCGGTCACGAGCTTTATCTCGCCGCCATCGTTCGCTCGCTCGACCCCATCCAGGCCGCGTCGAAGGCCAAAGGCGCTCACACCTTGGCTGCGCCCTTCATCGCCACAAATTACGAACAGGCGAAACTCCTGCCCATCACCGCCGCCACACTCTCCAGCGGCTTTCAACCTGCCCCAGCAGACTTCGCGAAGCGCTGGAGCAACCGCATGAGCTCCCTACACAAAGCCGCCAAGCCCGGCGACGTGCTCACCTTCCAGTTCAAAGGCACCCGCGCCTCCATCTACGACATCGTCGGCCCGGACTGCGGTCAGGTGAGCGTCACCCTGGATGACCAGCCCGTGAAGCTCGTGCCACGCATCGACGCCTACTGCACCTACCACCGCCTCGCCACGCTCGCTCTCGGCAGCGAGCTGCCTGACACCGTCCACACCGTGAAAATCGAAATCAGCCCCGAAGTGCCGGACAAAGCCAAGATCCTCGCCAAAAACGGCAACAAGATCGACGACCCGAAGCGCTTCGAAGGCACCGCCTTCTACCCCGGTGCCATTTTGCTCGTGGGTGAGATCGTGAAGTGAGCAGAAGTCATCCGCACGGAGGAGTATCGGGAACTGCTCCAAAGCCATCTTCAGTGTGGCAACGGGGAGCGTCCGCTAGGTGAGCCGCTTTCAGTGAAACGAATGCGGCTCACGGCCCGCCGAGTTGGCAGATGCGGTCGAAGTTTTATTCTAGACTCAGGTGATGGAGAGGTGGTTGCCACGGCGGAGGATGAGGAGACCGGCGAGGGCCGGATCGGCGCGGAGAGTATCAAGGCTCACGAAGGTAGAAAAATCGGCCTCCCACTTGCCGTCAATGAGCAACCAGAGAGGGACTCCCACGTGCTTCCAGCGTCGAAGTATTCGGCAGAGGGATCAAGCTACTTGCATTCGCGGCGTCATTCGGAAAGCTGACAGAATCATTCGGCGAGTTGGTAGAATGACGCGAGGAGACGGCC
>JBEIGR010000746.1:0-2297 GCA_040381795.1 Verrucomicrobiaceae bacterium
CCAACTTCGCCAACTTCCGCATCCGTATCCTGTTCTACTGCGCCAAGCTCGACATGATGCCTGCCTGATCAAAACCCCAGCTTTTTGCCCGAAGAGCCAAAAAATGAACCTTGAGGTGTTTTCCATCGCCGAAAATCAGCTCCTCGCCCGCAACGAGCCACCATTCCAGTGTGGCTCGCAAAGCTCGCCAGCTCCGCTCCCCGAAGCGGTAACCACGACACAATGCTGTATATGACGCACCAGGCCGCCACCCGGCCAAAGCGCCGGGACCCGGCGGCCGCAAAGATGCCTGGCAGATAGTGCATGCGTATTTTCTGCTGCCTGCTGCTGGTGATTCGATGGCCTGGAAACGGGCGTGAGAATCCTTTTGCGCCGGGGCCTGCCTCGCGCCTCATTCCGCGACCTCATGTCTGTCAGCGCCGTCTCCTTTCTCGCCCGCCGTTATCTCCGTGCGAAGCGGTCCTTTGTCTCCGTCATCACGGTGATCTCGATCCTTGGCGTGGCCGTGGGCGTGCTCATGATGATCGTGGTGAATGCGGTGATGCAGGGCTTTGAGGGCGAGTTCCGCCAGGCGCTCATCGGCTATCAGCCACATCTCATTCTCAAACCCGCCGACGGCAAGCCTGCCGAACCTTCCATCGTTGAATCAACGCTCGCCAAGCTGCGCTCGCAGTCTGGCATCCAGTCCGCGATGAGTTACGCCGGTGGCATGTTCTTTGTCGAGCATGAGGGAAATCAATCCGCCACCGTGCTCTTTGGCCTCCCGGCGGATTCCGCTGCCTCGTACATGGCCAAAGTATCCAAGCATCGCCTCGATGGCACCATGGACCTTTCGGATGGCGGTATCGTCACGAGCGATTACACCGCGGCGGAGATTGACGCACGTCCCGGCGATGCGCTGGCCGTTTATGCCTCATCGAGCGTCACCAAAGCTGTCAATCGCTTTCGCGTGGCTTCGGATATTTCCGATGAAAAGAAGCGTCACGAGGCCTTCAAGCTCATCAAACTCCGTCCGATCGAGGCGAAGCTCCTCGGCTACACCCGCGTCGAGACCGCCGGGTACTTCGCCTACACCACGCAGGCCACGGCTCAGCAAATCTTTGGACTCGGAGAAAACTTCACCGGCATCATGGCCGAGACGACAAATCCGAACGACATCAAAGCACTCAAGAAGCGCCTCGAAGAGCAGAACATCATCCCCGCCGGATGGAAAGCCGTGCTCTGGACGGACGAGGGGGATGGCCGGCTGGCCGCGATGAGCAACGAGCGCTTCATGATGTTCTTCATCATTGGCATCATCGGCCTCGTGGCGGCCTTTGCCGTGATGAACACCACCATCACCGTCACGACCCAGAAGCGACGCGAGATCGGCGTGCTCGCCGCTCTCGGTGCTCGGCAAGGGCAGATCATTCAGATTTTCGTCTCTCAAGCTGCCGTGGTCGGCGTCGTCGGGACGCTCACCGGCCTCGGCCTCAGTGCCCTGGTGCTGCGCTACCGCAATGACATCCGTGGCCTCATCGCCACGCTCTCCGGTGGCAGTTCCGGTGAGGCCGATCTCTTCCTCGCCACCATTCCCGCTCACATCGATCCCGCTTTCATCGCCTACACCGCCTGCGGCTCCGTGCTGCTCTGCCTCGCCGCTGCGTTGCCTCCCGCCTGGCTCGCCTCCCGCGTCGATCCAGCGGTGGCGCTGCGAGATTGATCCATTCGTCATTCCCCACCGTGCTCGCTCCTCTCTTCCTCGCCTTCCGTTACCTGCGCCCGACGCGTAGCTTCATCTCGGTCATCACCGTGATCTCGATGCTCGGCGTCGTGCTCGGCGTGGGCGTGCTCGTCACGGTGATGAGCGTCTTCAAAGGCTGGCAGATCGAGTTTCGGAAGATGCTGCTTGGCTTTGAACCTCACGTTGTCGTGATGCGACTGCATAACGGCGGTGAAACCGGCCCTGAATCTCCCGCTGCCACCGGCTGGCGGGAACTCCGCGACAAGCTCGCCAAAGATAAACGTTTTCTTGCCGCTACCCCCGTGGCCGAAGGCAATGTCGTCGTTGAAAAAGAAGGCAGCCTTCAAGGACTGCCGGTGCTCGGTTTGTCTCCTGAGAAGGACAACGCTCTGGCCAAAAAGCTCGCCAAACATCTCACCAAAGGCGATTTCGACCTCAACGGCGACAACATCATCCTCACCGATCAGCAGGCCCGCGACATCGGTGCCAAACTTGGCGATACCATCGTCGTGCATGCTTCCGCCAGCGTTCGGCAATTCATCGCCGATGTGCGGGAAATCCCCGAAGACGCCGC
>JBEIGR010000747.1:0-2295 GCA_040381795.1 Verrucomicrobiaceae bacterium
CCGGTTCAGCTCATCCAAGGTGAGATCACCGTTGCGGATGTACTCCCGCTGGAGCACACGGAAGGCCGTCTGGATGCCATTTTGAGTGATGTCCGGCGCCTTCACCTCCGCCGCGAAGGCGGCAGGAGCGAGGAAAAGGGAACAGAAGGCGGAGCGAATCATGTGGGGCGGGCGAGATTAACGCTCGACCGGCACAATATCAATGCGCAGGAAGGCCGCCTGGAGCTTCGAGCCGTCGTCGAACTCCGGTTTGCCCTCCGGTTTCCAGATGCCGAGCAGGCGATGGGTGCCATGTGCCATCGTGGTGCCAGTGGTGAGGTTCACCTGGTGGAAACGGTGACGGCGGTCGAGCGGGCGGATGAGTTTGTCGTCCTTCGGTGCAGGTGTGGCGACGAGGGTCGGAGGTGCGTAATCATAAGCGAGGCGGTAGTTCAGTTCGATGAGCCTGCCGTCCGGGCTGATGGTGGGCTCGTATTCATATTGCAGGCCCACATTTCTCATCTCGACCGTGGAGCTGAAGCTCGGTGGAGCATCTTCGACGACGCTGAGCTGGCTGATCTGGGTAGTCTTGTTCTCACCTTCCTTGGGATCGGTGGAGTTGTGATGACTCACCACGCCTGCAGATCCGTCCGTGCCGGTGGAATACATGTATTCGCTGCCATTCACGAAGCTGCTGCGTAGGCCACCCTTTCCTTCACTGAAGACAGACTGGAGAATTCGGGCACGGCCCTCGCTCACTGCCTGTTCGACAGCTTTCCATGCAGCGCCGTGATCGGAGATGGCGGCGGTCTGGCGCTCAATCTGCCGCAGCGTGGCCGCATCCGCCTCGATGAGGTGCAGCGTGCTGGTGAGCGTGCGGGCGGCATATTGGCGGCGGCTGGTGATGAGTGCTTCAATGAGCCGCATGTTTTCTGCGGTGTTGCGCACGAGCAGTTCGCCCGTGCTGGCGGTGTAAGTGATCGCGGAACCTTCGGGGAACGGAATGCCTTTTGATTTGAAAATGTCCATCGCGGTGAGGCGCAGGCTGAGCTTTGGCTCTGAGGCACTACCAGCAGGCGGTGGAGCAGCAAACGGATCGGCGGCACCGCCCGGCGACGGGTCGTCCATGGTCAGCAGCTCATCGGTCACAAAAAAGGTGCGGGTGAGGATGCCTTTCGGAGCGCCTTCAGGCTCCGCCGGAGGCGAGGAGGGAGTCTTTTCGACTTTCTCGCCATGCGAGCGGAGAAGATGCTCGATTCGCGTATCGAGCGCGGGTAGCAGCGTGACGATGTGGGCCGTGAGGAAGGCAATTTGGAGCTTTTCACCCTTCGGCGATGAGGCGGGCTGCCAGATGCCGAGCGTCTTGGTCATGCCGCTGAGCATGGTGAAGCCCGTCACGGGATGGGCGACCTGAAAATCGACGAGCGGGGACTCGACGCTTTTTTCGCCGCTGGTGTTGATGATATCCCATCGGTCCACCGGCTGGCCGTGATGATGCTCCAGGCTCACATTGATCTCCATCGTGACACCATCCGGGCCGATGGTGGGCTCAATTTCAAAGATGGTCCCGGCGCGACGCGCCTCCATGGCGGTCGTCGAGCGGTTCTTCTCATCGAACGTCATCTCGCTAGTGTAAAAGCGCTCCTCGCCGCTTTCCACGGTGGCGCGGGTGCCGCCCTTGGTTTCGAGACGCTGGCTAGTGATCACGACAGCCTTGCTGGCGGTCACGAGAGCATCGAGCGCCTCCCACACTGGGCGATGATCGGCTTTGACGGCCTTTTTCATCGCCTCACGGACGGCTGAGGCATCCGCCTCGAAAATCTCGACGGTGAAATGAACGTTCTTGGCGAGGTTCCGATCCAGCCGCGTGGCAAGTGCCAAGATGCGCTCATGCATCGCCGATGTTGTGCGGATGGCCAGCGTCTGGTTCACCGGATCAAGCGCGGCAAGCGAGCCAGTGGGAAGCGTGATGCCTTCCTCGATCAAACGAGCGCGGAAGGCGAAGTGGGAGCGCTTGATGAAATCTGTAACCGCCTCGTCCTTCGCATCTACTGGCGGCAGCGCCGGGGCGCGGAGCTGGCCGTGCTCGCCGGAGATGAAGCCGCCGTTGAGGCCCTCATCGGGATAGCGATAGATTTTAATTGGCCAGGCATCGGCCTTTTGAGCCTGCTGGGCCTGGAGAGATGCGAGAAGGGTGAAAGAGAGAAAAAGCAGCTTTTTCATGCCGTGATGCTGCCACGGCTGAAAAGCCTGCGGCAAGAGAAAAGGCGCTCACGCTGGCCGATTGTAAAACTCCCGCATTCTGGCGAATGCGCC
>JBEIGR010000748.1:0-2242 GCA_040381795.1 Verrucomicrobiaceae bacterium
GTCATCCGCGGCAAAGATGGACTGGGTGAAAAGAGAGCAGGCGAGGAGCAGGAGTGTGGTTTTCATGCAGCTTCAATCAGGCGAAGTGATTTGGAGATTCAAGCGAGGGTTTGGTGACGAATTGCTCACTCATACAACTTCGCTGTCCGGGCCATGTTGCCAAACATGTAATAAATGACGCTGCCGGGCGTGCCGCCGTAGGTGAAGCCGCGGGCGGTGTAGCTGGGGGCGTCGTGATGGAAGTCATGCCACGTCCGGCCGCCATCGGTGCTGCGGAGGATGCCTTTGCCGCCGTAGAGCGTGCTCATGAGCATGATGTCCGGTTTCACAGTATCGATGTAAAGCGGGCCGCTATCGAGCGTGGCGAGTGGCGTCCAGGTTTTGCCCGCGTCGGTGCTCTTGAGGAGCTTGGCGGGGCGCGTGCCTTTGTAGCTCCAGTAGTTCTCGTGCTGGCCGTCGCTGATGAAGAGGGTGGTTTCGTCTTTCGGATGATGGGCGAGTCCGTCCACGCCATCGGCGGCGTGAGTCACCACCCACGCCTCGCCGCGATCATGGCTGGCGTAGAGGCCGGTGCGCTTGAGGCATTGCAGATAGACGTGCTGGCCGCTGGGACTGGTGACGAGGCTGAGGCCGTTTTTCGTTTTCAGCGTGTGTTTCCACGTCTGGCCGCCATCGCTGCTTTTGAAAACACCGAGTTGGTAGTTGCAAAGGTGCATCACGTCCGGATTCGAAGGGTCGAAGCATAAATCGCCCATTTCGCTGTCGTCGAGCCACTTGCCCCATTCGCCGCCGAACTGCTCTTTGAGGTCCAAAACGAGCTTCCACGTCGCGCCGCCATCATCGGTGTGATGCAGACGCGGATGCCGTGTGCCGCCGTGACCGTGGATGATGGCAAACCAAGTTTTCGGCAGCTTTGGATGCGCTTTGACGACACTGCCATCATGGTTTTGCCAGTCATCATTCCACCAGTCGGTTTGAATGCGCATCGCTTTCCATGATGCGCCGCCATCTTCGGTTTTGAAGACGCCTTGATCGAGCGCTGCGACCATCGCCTGCTGCGGATCATGCGGGCTGATGGCGGGGCCTTGGAAGTAGCAGAGGATTTGTAAGCCCACCGTGCTGCCCGTCCAGCTCACGCCGAAATCGGTGCTGCGGCACATGAGTGAGCTGTCGCACTTCAGCCATGTCGCGCCATCGGCGGTGACGGCGAGCGCGCTGCATTTGCCCTCAGGCGAGGCGTAGCGGTTCATGCCGGGATAGCTGCCGCGGTTCCAATTCGTCTCGATGCGATGGCGCGTCCATGTCTCGCCATTGTCGCTGCTCACCACGAGCTGCCCGAGCGACCACAGCATGACCTTGCCACCTTTCGCGACCGCAAGACCGCCTGCGAATCGCAAACCCGGCTCCCATTTGTGCGGGACCTCTTTGATCATCGTGAAGCTCGCTCCCGCATCGACACTGCGATGCAGTTTGCCGGTCGAGTCGAAGGCAAATACGCCCGCGCCTTCCGGCGTGGCCTGCGCATTCAAAATGATGCTATCGGTGAGCTGAAGCTGCCACGACTTGCCACCGTCACGCGACACCGCGAGTCCTGGCGAGGGCCGACACGAGACGCAGAGCGTGTCATCGGCGAGGAAGAACGGAAACGCGGGTGTGTCGGCGGAGTTCTTTGCCACCGGCGGCTTCGACAACTCCGTCCAAGTGGCCCCGTGGTCACGTGAGAGACGCAGCACGCTGTCGTGATCGAGCGCGATGACCTCACCCTTCTTTGAAACGGCCATCGCATGGCCGAGATGAGGTGTTTTGTCATCGCCCACCTTCGGCGCGGCGCCAAACACGGCCTGCCACGTCACGCCGCCATCGTGCGAGGCCCAAATCATGCCGCAGACGCCCCAATACAGATGCTTGGAGTCCACCGGATCGATGGCGAACTGCCGGTTGTGCGAGGTGATTTGTTTTCTCGCGACGACACCTCGCTCCACATCATCGGTCATCTTCCGCCAAGTGACTCCCGCATCCTGCGAACGAAACAAGCAGCTCAGATCGGTCATCGCCCAGACCTCTTTCGGGTTCGTGGGATGAGCGACGACATCTTCGATCCAGCCGCCGCCGCCGGGGCCAAAAGGGTGCCAGGTTTCAGCAGCGAGAGCTGAGGAAGCGATGAGGGCGAGGAGGAGTTTCATGTTGTTTATCGCGTGGTCATTGGTCCCATCTTCACGACTTCGAGGTCCTTGCCCTTCAC
>JBEIGR010000749.1:0-2241 GCA_040381795.1 Verrucomicrobiaceae bacterium
CATCGAGAGGCCTTTTTCAGTCAGCTTGGCCGAAATGAACGCATCGACGGCATTTCGAGTGTTCGCCGCTTGGGGCACCGCGGGCCGTTTCACCAGCTGAAAGGCCCAGTACTCGCGATCTTCGTCCGAAATGATCGGTCCCGGTGCGAGAGCGAGAGGTTCGGGTTTCGCGGTCTTCGCACCTTGAGCGATCCATTTCTCAATCACAGCCAGTTGCGCCTCGGTGAGCGGTTTGCCCTTCTCCGGCATCTCGCCGCTGCGGATGACCTCGACGAGCTTGCTCTTCTCCGGCTGCCCCACGACGACGATCTCATCCATGAAGCGCCGCAGCCGCAGATCGACGCCCCCTTCGGGCTTTTCCTCCTCGCCGTGGCAGTGCGTGCAGTGCGCCTTCACGATGGGGCGCACGTCGCGTTCAAACGTGAGCGCCGGCTCCGCGGCGAAAGCGGAGGTCGTGAGGAATAAAATGGCGGCAGGCTTCATCAGGGGGCGCAAACCTACGCGATGAAAGCGACACGTTTTGCCTGCAAAGAAGGCAAGTTGACTCCTCAACAGGCGTTTGAAGCGGCCCATGCGTCTTCTGTTCCTCTTTCTGCTCCTGGCCCCATGCTCCGCGCTCCTCGCGGCGAAGCCAAACATTCTCTTCATCCTCGTCGATGACCAGTCGCCCTTCGATTTGAAGATGTACAATCCGAAATCGACGCTGGAGACACCGAACCTCGACAAACTGGCAGCACAGGGCGTGGTGTTTGATGGCGCGTATCACATGGGCTCGTCGTCCGGCGCGGTGTGCACGCCCTCGCGGCACATGATCATGTGCGGGCGCACCGTGTGGCATCTGCCGGTGTCGCCTTGGGCAGCCAAAACAAGCCCGCCACAGCTTGAGCAGCAGACCATTCCGGCCGTCTTCAACCGGGCGGGCTATGCCACGATGCGCACCTGCAAGATGGGCAACAGCTACGAGGCCGCGAACAAGCTCTTCACCGTGCGCAAGGACGCCTCGAAACGCGGCGGCACGGCTGAGAGCGGCAGCGCCTGGCATGCGGAGCAAGTTCTGAACTACCTGAACGACCGCGAGGCGACGAAGGACACCAAGCCCTTCCTCATCGACTTCGGCTTCTCCCATCCGCACGACACGCGAGACGGCACACCAGAACTGCTGGCGAAGTATGGCTCCACCAATCACGCCGACGAGGCGAACCCTCCTTCGCTGCACTCGTTGCAGCCGCCTCTTCCTGCGAACTACCTGCTGAAGCACCCGTTCAACAACTCAGACATGAAGGTGCGCGACGAAGTGGCCGTAAGCGGTGTATGGCAGCGTCGCGATGAGGCCAGCATCCGCAATGAGATCGGCCGCCAGTATGCCTGCAGCGACAACATCGACATCCAGATCGGCCGTGTGCTAAAGAAGCTCGAAGACATGGGCGAGCTGGACAACACCTACATCATCTACACCGCCGACCATGGCATCGCGATCGGGCATCATGGCTTGATGGGAAAACAAAACCTCTACCAGCACTGCTGGCGTGTGCCTTTCATCGTCAAAGGCCCCGGCATTGCGGCTGGTCGTCGTGTGGAAGGAAACATCTACCTTCTCGATCTGCTCGCCACGTTTTGTGATCTCGCTGGCATCCAGCCACCGGAGACGAATGAAGGAACGAGCTTCAAACCCGTACTCACCGGCGAGAAGCAAGCCATGCGTGATGTACTATACGGTGCCTACGCAGGCGGCTCGAAGCCCGGCATGCGTAGCGTGAAGCAGGCAGAGTGGAAACTCCTCCAATACGAATCCGCTGACGGCACCTCCAAGCACACCCAGCTCTTTAATCTCGCCGAGAATCCCGATGAACTCCTTCCTGAACACGGAAGGCCCAATCTCGCTGATGATCCGAAGCACGCCGGAAAGCTCGCGGAGATGAAAAAGCTACTTCTGAGCGAGATGCGCCGCCTAGATGATCCCTGGCGTTTCGCGGATCAACCCAATGACAACCTTCCCGTGCCTCCCGCGCCGGTGAAGAAGGCCAAAAAGAAACAAAAATAGCCATTACTTCCGCCCACCATGAAACGTGCCCTTTTGATTCTCCTCGCCCTCTACCCTTCGCTCTTCGCGGCGAAGCCGAACATCGTCTTCATCCTCGCCGATGACCTCGGCTACTCGGACCTCGGCTGCTACGGCAGTGAGATCGCCACGCCGCATCTCGATTCACTCGCGAAGAACGGCCTGCGCTTCACGCAGTTCTA
>JBEIGR010000750.1:0-2234 GCA_040381795.1 Verrucomicrobiaceae bacterium
GCGGATTGTGAGCCATGCCTTTCCCTTACTCTCCTCAATGACCCTCCGCTCTGCACTCTTCCTCGCTTTCACCAGCGCCGCTTTCGCTGAAACAAACCCCACTTACACCTTCCCCATTCAGGCCAAGACGCCGGAGGAGGAGCTGAAGACCATCCAGTTGCCGGATGGCTACTCGCTGGAGCTGGTTTTGAGCGATCCGCTCATCAAGGAGCCGATGGCGATCGCCTTCGATGGCGATGGCAAGATGTACGTCGTCGAAATGCGCACCTACATGCAGGACATCGACGGCACGGACGAACTCACGCCGAAGAGCCGCATCTCGCTGCATGAATCGACGAAGGGCGACGGCGTCTTCGACAAGCACAGCGTCTATCTCGATAACCTGCTGCTGCCCCGCATGGTGCTGCCGCTGGATGACCGGGTGCTCGTCGGCATCACGGACACGAATGACATCACGCTGCATCGCGATGCGAATGGCGACGGCGTCGCGGATGAAAAGTCGCCCTGGTATGTCGGCGGACCGCGTGGTGGAAACATGGAGCATCAGCCCAGTGGTCTCGTGTGGGGCCTAGATAACTGGATTTACACCACCTACAACGGCTACCGCCTGCGCTGGGCTGGCGAGAAGCAGCCTGCACTCAAAGAAAACACCGCGCCGAATGGCGGCCAGTGGGGCCTGGCTCAAGACGACTACGGTAAAATGTGGTGGAGCAATGCGGGCGGCGAAAAAGGCCTGTGGAATTACCAAGCGCCCATTCTTTATGCGGCGATCAATGTGAAGCAGCAGAAGAGCGAGAAGTTCGACACCGTGTGGCCCCTCGTCGCGCTCGGCGATTTCCAGGGCGGCCCCGGACGCTTCCACTCGCCGGAGGACAAGCGTTTGAACCACTTCACCGGCTGCGCCGGACAGACCGTGTATCGCGGGGATCGCCTGCCGAAGGGGCTTTATGGCAACGTCTTCCTGCCTGAGCCCGTGGGCCGTCTCATCCGCCGTGCCACGGTGGAGATCAAAGACGGCATCACCACCGTCGCGAATCCCTATGAGGAGCAGATGAGCGAGTTCATCCGCAGCAGCGATCCGAACTTCCGCCCGCTGAACATGACCACCGGCCCCGATGGCTGCCTCTACATCGTCGATGCCTATCGCGGCATCATTCAGGAAGGAAATTGGGTGAAGCCGGGCAGCTTCCTCCGCGGAGCCATCGAGCCGACCGGCATGCAGCACGTCACCAGTCGCGGTCGTGTATGGCGTCTCGTGCACAAGGATTTCAAACCCGGCCCGCAGCCGAAAATGATCGGCGAAGCACCGGCACAACTCGTCGCGCATCTCACGCATCCAAACGGCTTCTGGCGTGATACCGCGCAGCGCATGCTCATCGTCAAAAGCGACAAATCCGTGGTCCCCGCGCTTGTTGCGCTGCTCAAGCATGACAACCACCTCGCCCGTCTGCATGCGCTGTGGACGCTGGAAGGCCTCGATGCCATCACGCCCGACATTCTCCACGCTGCGATGAAGGACGAGCACGCGCAAGTCCGCGCCAGCGGCATCCGCGTCGCCGAATCGCTGCTTAAAAAAGGCGATACCGCTTTGATCGCTGACATCAAGGCCCTCAAGGCCGACCAAGACACCACCGTGGTGCTTCAGACGCTTTACACCGCGAAGCACCTCAACTGGCCCAAGTGGAAAGACGAAGCGCAGATGACGCTTATGACCTCCGCCAGCCTCGGCGTGAAGGAAATCGGGGCGCAGTTGCTCGTCGAGGCACCGAAGATCAGCGGCAGCTTCACGAAGGACGAAAAGAAGCAGCTCGAGCGCGGCCAGGAGATCTTCCGCTCGCTTTGCTTCGCCTGCCACGGCTTTGACGGCGCGGGCATGCCCATCGCCGGTCGCGAAGGCGCAACACTCGCCCCACCGCTCGCTGGATCACGCACCGCCGTGCAGGGCGATGCCATCGTGCGGGTGATGCTCAATGGTCTCGCGGGTCCCATCGACGGCAAAACCTACGAGGCCGCCATGGTCACCATGGCTACCAACAACGATCAATGGATCGCCGATGTCGCCAGCTACATCCGCAAAGCCTTTGGCAACAGCGGCAAGCTCATCACCCACAAGGAAGTCGCCGCCTTGCGCAAAGAACTCGTCAAGCGCACCACGCCGTGGACCATCGAAGAACTCCGCGCCCTCTACCCGCAGCCCTTGCCGAACCGCGCCGCGTGGAAACTCACCTCCAGCC
>JBEIGR010000751.1:0-2207 GCA_040381795.1 Verrucomicrobiaceae bacterium
GCACCGCCGACGGGAATGAGGCGCGTTTTGGCTCCCTTGCCCGTCACGCGGATCCAGCCTTCCTCCATGCTGAGATTCTCCAGCCGGGCATCCAGCAGCTCGGAGAGCCGCAGGCCGCTGGCGTAAAAGAGCTCTAGCATGGCCCGATCTCGACGGTCGAGGGGCTTGGTGCCGTTGATGGACTCGATGAGGCGGCGCACGTCGTGCTCATTCAAGGTATCTGGCAGGTGTTGCTCCGGGCGCGGTGGCAGGATGGCATCGGCAGGATCGGCGGGGATGTGTTTTCGGGCCGCCAGCCAGCGGAAGAAGATTTTGATCCCGATGAGCTCTACACGCGCCGAGGAGGTGGCCAGCCCGTCCTTTTTCCGGCGGGCGAGGTAGTCGGTGATTTGGTCCGTCGTCACCTGCGCAGGCGATTCGGAGGCATGCACCTGCTTGTACCACGACGCGAAGGCCTCCAGGAACCGCCGCACGAGGAGCTGGTAGTTCACGGAGAGGCCGCGTTCCGTGGCCAGATGGAGAATGAAGCCGTCGATGAGGTCCAGCACGGCTCCAGCATGCACGCGGACCGTCTTGGTGACAAAAAAACATTGCCGTCAGGGGTGGCACCCGGCAAAGATGGCGTTTCAACTTTCTCTTCTTATGGCCTCCCTGAACAAAGTCATGCTCATCGGCAACCTCACCCGCGATCCCGAGGTGCGCTACACTCCCAAAGGCAGCGCCGTCTGCGACATCGGTCTCGCCATGAACCGCGTGTACAAATCTGAAAGCGGTGAAAAGGTGGAGGAAGTCACCTTCGTCGATGTCACCCTCTGGGGCACCACGGCCGAGCTGGCCGGGAAGTGGCTGCACAAAGGCCGCCCCGTATTCATCGAAGGTCGCCTTCAAATGGATTCCTGGGAAGACAAGGCCACCGGCCAAAAGCGCACGCGTCTCAAGGTCGTCGGCGAGGCCATGCAATTCCTCGGAAGCGCCCAAGGTGGTGGAGATCGTGGTCCTGCGGGCGGCGGTGGCGGCGATGAAGAAGGCGGCGGCTACTCCGGCGGTGGTGGTGGTGGCGGCGGTGGATACAATCGCCCGCAGCAGCGTCCCACGCAGCAGCGTGGTGGCGCGGGTGGTCCGGCTCCGGCCCAACGTCCTCAACAGCGCCCGGCTCCCGCCCAGCAGAACGATGATTTCGGCGAAGGTCCGATCACCGATGGCATGGAGGACGACGACATTCCATTTTGATCCTTCGTTGAATGACGCCGGAGCATGAGCAGCGGATCTACCAGATCATTCACCGCATGGTGATCTGGGATGAGTCTCGCGAGAATGTGCTCGCGAAGCTGGAGGTCAATGGCCTCACCGGCCCCCAAGCGGAGGCCATTTATGCCCGGGCACAGGCGGAGCGCATTGCTGGCCTGCGGGGCAATGCCGTGCGCCAAGGACTGGCGGGATTGTTCCTGATGGCCGCCGGAATCGGCGTTTTCTATGCCTTTTGGGAGTGGTTCGGAGACATCACTCGGGCTCTGTTGATTTTGTGCTTCGTTACGACGGTGATCGGCTTTTGGAAGGCGACCGAGGGCGTGCTGGGCTACCTGTTTGCGCCGACGAAACGCGGCTCGCTGGCCGATGAGGAGTGAGAGTCCCGGTGCGGGGCTGAAAATAGGGCGTGAAAGGGCGGTAGGTCGCGAAGAAGGGCACTGGAGCGGCGTTTCGGGCAGTCTCATGAAACTCACCTGCCTTCTCACCTGCCTTCTCACCTGCCTTCTCACCTTCCTCTTCACGGCTGCGATGGCCGTGGCGCAAACACCCAAAGCTCCCGCGAAGCCCAAAGGCCCCATTGTTCCCGCCGATGCGCAGTGGCATGATGTGACGACTTGGGGCGTGGAAGGTCGCGGCTGGGGTGATCAGGAGCGGAAGCGCTGGTTTGACCGCTTCCCCGCGAAGGCGGAAAAAACCGTGACACCAGCCGTTTGGGGCCTGAGCCGCGATTCGGCTGGGATGATGGTGCGCTTCAAAACCGACGCGAAGGCGATTTACTGCCGTTACGACCTCGCCAAGGCCAATCTGGCCCTTCCCGCCATGCCAGCGACCGGCGTGAGCGGTCTCGATCTCTATGCTCGCGATGCGCAAGGCCAGTGGCGCTGGGTCGCCTGCCCAAAGCCGGACAAGCAGCATGTGGAAGCCGTCATGATCAGCGATCTGGCAGCTGGCGAGCATGA
>JBEIGR010000752.1:0-2195 GCA_040381795.1 Verrucomicrobiaceae bacterium
CCTTTGATCCTGCCGACGGATTCCCGGCGGTTGCCACGCTCACGAGCCAGGGTGGACGTTTTTCAGACGGGCACAAAGAAATTCAAAATCCTAGAACAGGCCTGCGTCTCTTAGCTTCCACTCCAATGGGCGTTGCCGTTCTCCCATCTTGTCCCCTTTGCTGCGGTTCATGCGGAGCGGCATCATCTCCAAGTTGGCAATGACATGGTCGAGCTGTGGCACCACGGCGAAGGGAATGATGTGATCGGCGGACAGTTCATCGCCAGCGTAAGGTCCACGAGACACGGTGGGCGAACGTCCCCGCCGCATCTCGGCCAGTCCTTCGCTGGTAAGGCATCTTTGAAGCTCCCCATTTTCCTTTTTGAGCAAATAGCTCGCGGTGGTTGTGAGAGCAGCATTCGCGGGCTAACAGAAGAGGGTCTGCTCACCTCATGAAGTTTCCTTTTCTCTGTCTTCTCGCCACGCTTTCGCTCGTGCTGGTGGCTTGCGATGCGAAGAAGCCGGTCGCAGCACCTCCGGCAGCCGCCGTCGCAGCCAAACCGGCCCCTGTTATCCGTGGCAAAACCGCGAAGGCCGAAGAGCACGTCTTTCCGCGCTTTCTGCGTGTCACCGGCCAGCTCGCGGCCAAGAGCGATGCCATCGTGGCTGCGGATACGATGGGAAAAGTCGTCGAGGCCAGTGTGGAGCGAGGTTCGGTGGTGAAAGCGGGTGATGTGCTTGCACGACTGGATGAACGGCAGCCAAAACTGGCCCTCGCGGAAGCCAGCGCTGCGGTGGATGTGGCAAAGACACGGCTCGCACTCGCCAAACATGAGCAGGCCCGCAACCAACCGCTCGCGGAGAAAAAGGCCATCGCCGATGCCGACTACCAGCGCCTGCTGACCGAGGTCATCGCCCGCGAAGCGGAAGTGGCTGCGAACACCGCACGGCGGGATCTCACCCAGAAAATGCTCGATGATTGCGTGATTCGCACGCCTTTCGCCGGAGTCGTGGCCGAACGAGTGGTCGAGGCGGGCGAATACGTGGGCCCAGGTGCCCCAGTGGCTCGCGTCGTGGAAAGCGGCACGCTGCGGTTGGTGCTCAATGTGCCAGAAACTGAGGTGGCCGCGCTGGTGGTTGGGCAGAAGATCGAATTTACGACGGCAGCCTATTCGAAGCGCCTCTTCACCGGCAAGCTTCAGCACATCGGTGCGGCCATGCGAGAGGTGTCACGCGATCTCGTCGTCGAGGCCCTGGTGGAAAACGCCGACCTCACGCTGCGCCCCGGCTTCTTTTGTGACGCACGCATTCTGCTGCGTGAGGAGAAGGCCATCGCCGTGCCCGAAAAAGCGCTACGCATCGAGGGCTCACGCCGGAAGCTCTTCGTCATCGAAAAAGACAACACCCTGGGCGAGCGGCTCGTCGAGATCGGCGAAGGGCGTGACGGCTTCACGGAGATACGACGCGGAGTCACCCTCCATGAAACCGTCTTGGCCGAGCCGAGCCTCGATGCCACCGACGGCGCTTCCTTCCAGCCAGCCCCTTGATTTCACCTCCACACCATCATGCAATGGCTCGCTGAGATCTCCGTCAAACGCCCCGTCCTGGCCAGCGTGCTGATCCTGATCTTCGTGGTCGTCGGCGTGCTGGGTTACACACGGCTGCCGGTGGACCGATTCCCCAAAATCGAATTCCCCACGGTCAGCGTGGTCACACGCCTGCCAGGTGCCACGCCCAAGGAAATGGAAACGGAGGTCACCGACAAGATCGAGGAGGCCGTGAACACCGTCGCAGGCATCGATGAACTGCGGTCCATCTCCAGTGAGAGCATCTCGCAGGTGCTGATCACCTTTGTACTGGAAAAAAACATCGACGTGGCGGCGCAGGAAGTGCGTGACCGGATCGCTCGCATCATCCCTGACCTACCCGACGATGCCGATGCGCCGATCATTGAGAAACTCGATCCTGATGCCGCGCCGGTCTTGAATCTAGCGCTGGTCGCCGAACGCCCCGTGCGTGAAATCACCGAATTCGCGGACAAGGTGCTGCGGCGGCAATTGGAGAGCGTTCCCGGCGTAGGACAGATCACCCTGCTCGGCGGAAGGCTGCGCCAGATCAATGTGTGGCTCGATCCGATGCGACTGCGCTCCTTTCAAATGACCGCGCCGGAAGTTCACCGGGCCCTGGCCACGCAGAATGTGCAGATCCCCGCCGGA
>JBEIGR010000753.1:0-2180 GCA_040381795.1 Verrucomicrobiaceae bacterium
ATCACCAGCCTCGACACGCTGAACAACATTCAGCGCTGCCTCAGCCGCAAAGCCTTGAGCGAACTCGGCATGCGCGTCCTCTTCCAAATGAGCGCCAATGACAGCGCCAGCCTGATCGACTCACCGAAAGCGGGCTCGCTCGGCCTGAATCGAGCGCTGTTTTATTCGGAGCACGAGTCCCGCATGGAGGTCTTCCGGCCGTTTGCACTGCCAGGGGCCGAGTGGGTCGGACAAGTCTGACTTGTCTGACAGCTCGCTTTGCGGGAGGATCCAACCATGAGAGACCAAATCATCATCTTCGGGGCCAGCTTGCTATGGATCGCATTTTGCATGCGCTTCTGGTGGGTGATCAATCGGGAGAACGTGTGGCAGCGCAGACTCATCGCCATCGCGGCGGGGCTTGGCGGAGGCTTGATCTACATGTTTGGCTCGATGGCGATGCAGGTGATGCAGGCGGCTCAGGCCCAACAGGCCCCTGCCGTACTTGACTCGCCATCCGCGACGATCCGCGTTCAGGGGAAAGAACCGTGATGCGCCGCCAGTTTATGGCAGCCCACCATGAAACGCCTCCTTTCGCTACTCGTCGCCACCGCCCTTGTCTCACCTGCCATCGCTGAAGAAGCTTGGACGCCCCTTTTTGACGGAAAAACGCTCACCGGCTGGGAGCAACACAGCGGCACCGCCGAGTATCGCGTGCAGGACGGGGTGGTCATTGGCAAAACGGTGCCGAACACGGGGAACTCCTTCCTCTGCACCGCGAAGAAATACGCCAATTTCATCCTCGAAGTCGAGTTCAAGGTCGATCCATCCATGAACTCCGGCATTCAGTTCCGCAGCAATTACTACACCCAAGAGACGGAGGTCGAGATCGCGGGAAAAAAGAAGAAATTCCCGGCGGACCGCGTGCATGGCTACCAGTTTGAGATCGACCCCAGCGCCCGCGCCTACACCGGCGGCGTCTATGACGAGGGCCGTCGCGGCTGGCTCTTCGACCTGAAGAACAACGAGGCCGCCCGCAAAGCCTTCAAGCAAGGCGAATGGAATCAAGCCCGCATCGAATGCCGAGGCAGCAGCATCAAGACCTTCATCAATGGCGTGCCCGCCGCCGATTTCACTGACGAACTGACCAAGGAAGGCGTCATCGCCCTCCAAGTTCACGGCATCGGCAAGAAGACCGAAGCCGTGGGCAAAGAAGTCATGTGGCGGAACATCCGCATCCAGGAGCTGAAATAAGGCCGATTAGGCTTTCGGCTCCATCTTCCAGTTCAACCAAGCCCGGCGATACGTGAAGGCCATGGCCATGACACCTGCGAAAAGTAGCAAAGCACGACCGGGTTCCGGCACGGGCAGCAGCTTGGAATCGATCGCATTCCCACTGCCCCAAGCCGCCGCAGGATCGAGGTTCAGCGGTTCAGCAGCCTGCGCCACATAAACGGCGAAGGTGAAGCAAATGAACCAGTAAAGCAGGGAGCGCACGGACATGGTGGATTGGGCTGGAATTATTATTTTTTAGCGGGAACAGCCACTTTTGGGCAACCATTATCTTTGAATACGAAGGAAAATCTCATGTTTACCCCCTACGGGCCTTATCGCCGCCTAACCAACGACAACATCGTCACCAAGTCACACGGCTGGCTTCCTTTGGCAGCTTCATGGAGATTTTGTTCAAGATGAGTGAAATCCGCCGCTCAAGAGCGCTCGCGCCAGCGGTAAGCCGCTTGGGCGTTTTTCCAGAAGTACTTCTCGCAGACCTCCGGCCCCTTCGAGGTGAAGAACTCTCGCACAAGGCCGAAAACCACGTCGTAGCCACCCCCTTTGTCTGAGACGGGCCAATTGCTGCCATAGATGAGACGGTCCGGGCCAAACTGCTCATAGAGATGATCGAGAATAGGCAGGTAGTAGGCCGTATCGCGGGGAGAGCTCCCCTCGGCCCCCTTCACCTGCTCTACGAGAGCGGAGACCTTCATGTAAACATTGGGCTTTTGAGCGACGGCTGAGATCGCGGGCTTCCACTCCGGCCTTAGCGCCTTCGGATCGCCGGGTGCGCCGAGGTGATTGATCACGATTCGGAGTTCCGGCACCTCGGTGGCAAGCTGGGCGGCAGCAGGAAGTGCCGAGGCAGGTCCGTTCAAATCAAGCTCCAGGCCGTGTTCGGCGAGTAATTTGGCACCCGCGAGCAC
>JBEIGR010000754.1:0-2170 GCA_040381795.1 Verrucomicrobiaceae bacterium
GAAGGGCAAAACGAAACTCAAGGAGCGCGACATTGCCATTTTGGAGCAATGGATCGCCGCCGGAGCGAAGACCGCACGCCCCGAGCCAGAGAAACTCGGGCCTGAGCATGCCTTCACGGATGAGGAGCGAGCGTGGTGGTCTCTCCAGCCGATTTCGAGGCTGAACGTTCCAAGTTCCATGTCTCAAGTTTCAAGTTCGGAGGCGGCCAAGGCCGTGAAACTTGAAACAAGAAACCTGAAACAGGGGCTCGACGGTTTCATCGAGGCCAAATTGAAAGAAAAAGGCCTCTCCTTCTCCCGCGAGGCCGATCCGGTGAGTTTCATCCGCCGCGCCAGTTTTGATCTACTGGGCCTGCCGCCCGCGCCGCATGAGGTGGAGGCCTTTGTGGCAGATTCGATTCGTGATCCCGATGCCGCCGTGCTCGCGCTTATCGACCGCCTCCTCGCCTCACCGCACTATGGCGAACGCTGGGGTCGCCACTGGCTGGATGCGGCCGGTTATGCCGACAGCGAGGGCTTTGGCGAGAAGGATCTCGAGCGGAAATGGGCGTGGAAATATCGTGACTATGTCATCAACGCTTTGAACAAGGATAAACCCTTCGACCAGTTCGTGCGGGAGCAGCTCGCGGGCGATGAAATGGTGCCGCAGCCATACAAAAACCTCTCCGCCGATGCCATCGAGAAACTCACCGCCACCGGCTTCCTCCGCATGCCGCCGAACGGCACCGGGGAGATGAACGACGCGGCTACGCAGAACGCGAACATTGCCGATACGATCAAGATGGTGGGCACCTCTCTTTACGGCCTCACCATTGGCTGCGCCCAGTGCCATGACCACCGCTATGATCCGATCTCACAGGCGGATTATTATCGGCTGCGGGCCGTGTTTGAGCCCGGTTTTGATACGAAGGCTTGGCGCAGCACGCCCGGCAGGCTCGTTTCGCTGCTCACCGATGCCCAAGCGGCCGAGTCCGCGAAGATCGAGGCCGAGGCGAAGAAGCTCGATGCCGTGCGACTCGTGAAGCAGGAGGAATTCATCACCGAGGTGCTGGAGAAAGAACTCGCGAAAGCACCGGAGAAAGACCGCGAGGCACTGCGCAGCGCCTACCGGACAGAATTAAAGAAGCGTAGCGCCGATCAAACGAAGCTCCTCAAGGCCTGGCCGCGCATCAATCAGCTCAGCGCCGGTTCGCTCTACCTTTACGATACCACCAACAAGACGAAGCATGCGGACACACTCAAAAAGATGACCGAGGAGGCCACCGCCGTTCGGGCCAAAAAGCCGGTTGAGGAGTTCTTGCATGCTTTCACCGAGCTGCCCAAGGCCAAGCCGGAGCTCATCCCGGCCACCTTCATCTTCAATCGCGGCAACCACGACCAGCCCAAGGACAAGGTGAGCCCCAGCGAACTCACCGTGCTCGCCGCGCATCGGAAGGTCGATCTGCCGGAAAAAGATCCAAAACTCGCCACCACCGGCCGCCGCCTCGCTTTCGCCAACGCTTTGACCGATGGCAAACATCCGCTGCTGGCCCGCGTGATGGTGAACCGCGTGTGGATGCATCATTTCGGCAAAGGCATCGTCGCCAGTCCGGGCGATTTCGGCCAGCTCGGCAGCCAGCCGACGCATGCCGAGCTGCTCGATTGGATGGCTGGCGAGTTCATGCGCACTGGTTGGAGCCTGAAGCAGCTCCACCGCCAGATCATGACCTCCCGCACCTACCGCCAGGCCTCCACGCGGGATGAAAAGCGTGATTTGATCGACCCCGACAACACACTCCTCAGTCGCATGAACGTTCGTCGTCTGGAGGCGGAGACGCTCCGGGATTCGCTGCTGGCTCTCAGTGGGAAATTGAACCCGAAGATCGGCGGTGCGCCTGTCCCGGTGATGCAGAACGAGGAAGGCCAGGTGGTCATCGGCATCGATACGACGGACACCGCAGGCCGCCCCACCGGCAAAATCATCCCCCTTAATGGTGAGGAATTCCGCCGCAGCATCTACATCCAGGCCCGCCGCTCACGCCCGCTGGAGATGTTCGCCACCTTTGACGCCCCCATCATGGAGCCGAGCTGTGATGCCCGCTCCGTCACCACCGTCAGCCCCCAGAGCCTCCTGCTCATGAATAGCGCCATCATGAGAGTGCATGCCCAGCAGTTCGCCCAGCGGGTGCAA
>JBEIGR010000755.1:0-2156 GCA_040381795.1 Verrucomicrobiaceae bacterium
CACCGCGAAGCCCGAAACAGTGCCGCCAGCGATGGACATTTGGATCACAAACCACATCAAACCTGTCTGTGGATTCCTGCGCACTGCGGCGGCGATCGAAGAACTCAAAGCCGCGCCGGAAACGACCGCTGCTCCACCAGTGACTACCACAAAGATTCCAACGATGATGCCGATAACGCACAACACAGCCAATGCGACCAGCCCGATCACCAGGAAGCTGAACAGGAACAGATTGAACTCCCCCATTTCGGGATCGAGTTCGCCCGGTGCCTGAGCTACCAAGGTCGTGAGTGCTGTTAGAAATCGAATCATGGATGCGTAATCGCCTCATCAAGATTCAGCACCGCCCTGCACAACGCCGTCCACAGCGCTTCGCCGTCGAGTTTGTCGGCGCGTTGTTTGGCGAGGAAGGTTTTGAGCATTGTGAGTTCATCAGCGGCGGGCGGGCGGGTGAGGCAGCGGCGGAAGGTGTTGGTGAGGCGGGAGTCGTCGTCGGTGGATTCGGCGAGGACGGCTTTGGCCATGGCTTGGGCGGCTTCCATGAACATCTGGTCGTTCAGCAGCGTGAGGGCTTGCAGCGGGCTGTTGGAGACATCGCGCTTCGCGAGGCAAGCTTCGCCGGTGGGCGCGTCGAAGGTGGTGGACATGGCGAAGGGCGCGGTGCGCTTGATGAAGGTGTAAAGGCTGCGGCGGAAGCGGTCCTCGCCCTCGCTGGTCTTCCACTCAAATTTGCCGTAGGTGCCCTCGGAGGTGACGCTGGCTGGCTGTGGCGGATACACGCCTGGGCCGCCCATTTTGAGGGACAAGACGCCCGCGGCTTTCAACGCGGAATCGCGGATGATCTCGGCATCGAGACGGAAGCGTGAGCCGCGGGCGAGCAGCACGTTTTCAGGATCGGACTCATGGGACGGATCTGACCGATGACTGGTTTGCTTGTAGGACGAACTCATCACGATGAGCTTGTGCAGCTTCTTCAGGCTCCAGCCTTGCTTCACAAACTCCACGGCGAGCCAATCGAGCAGTTCAGGATGACTCGGAGCTTCGCTTTGATAGCCAAAATCCTCCAAGCTCTTCACAAGGCCGCGACCAAAGAAGGCCTGCCACTGGCGGTTCACCGTCACGCGGGCGGTGAGCGGGTTTTCGGGCGCGAAGAGCCACTTCGCGAAGGTGAGACGGTTCGCGGGGGCATTCTTTGGCAGCGAGGGCAGGAAGGCGGGCACGGCAGGTGGCACGGTTTCCTTCGGCTGGAGGTATTCACCGCGATGGTAGCGATTCGTGGGACGCGGATTTGATGCCGGACGCTCCTTCATCGCCAGCGTAGGCTGGCCGCGTGGCATCTGACGACGCGCGGCGAGCAAGGGCGCAGCGGCTTGCTTCATCTCCGGTGCGGTTTCGAGGAAGGTGCGCAGCATGGCCTCGCGCTTGGTTGAATCGTTGGTGGCGAGCGCATTCTCGACTTCCAAGGGATGCCCGGTGGCCGTGGCGTGATCGCCGGTGGTCACGGAGACGCGGAAGTGGCCGAGCGGGCAGGCGAAGTGTTTTTCGAAGAGCATCTTCAAATCGAAGCCGTTCGTGAGATCGACCGGCTTCTCGAAATGAAACACCGCAGCGTGAGATTGGCCGTAACCACCGAGCACCTGCCAGCCGCTGCTCATCTCGCCATCGAGCGAGGCCATGGCGGTGTTGGTCTTTTTCACGGCGGCTTTCCGCGCGGCCTTCTTGGACTTCGCGGCGGCAGGTGCGGCATCGTTGACCTTGTCCTCCTCTTCCTCGTTGGTGGCCTCGGCGCTTGCGATTTTCACCGGCTGACCGTTTTGAGCTGCTTTCAGCTCGCTGAGGAAGAAGCCGCCGAGCGGGCCTTCGTAGTTTGTGAGTCCGGGGCCGTCGTTTGGCAGGCTCGGATGGCTCGCGACCTCGATTTTGATCGCGGTGACGCCCTTGATCGGCGCTTTGAAGCTCAAATCATAGACATCGCTTTTCGAGATGTCGCCGCTGCCGAGGATGAAGCCGTCGGGCTGCTGCTCCAGATGCGGCATGGTGGTCTTCATGGCCGTGGGACGGATGATTTGCCAGTTCGAGGCCCGTTTTGACTCACCCTCGATCCAGCCGGCAAAGCGGCTCTGCATCGCGGCCTCGCCTCCGGGGAACTTTTTCGG
>JBEIGR010000756.1:0-2146 GCA_040381795.1 Verrucomicrobiaceae bacterium
CATCGAGAGGCCTTTTTCAGTCAGCTTGGCCGAAATGAACGCATCGACGGCATTTCGAGTGTTCGCCGCTTGGGGCACCGCGGGCCGTTTCACCAGCTGAAAGGCCCAGTACTCGCGATCTTCGTCCGAAATGATCGGTCCAGGTGCGAGAGCCAGCGGCTCGGGCTTCGCGGTCTTTGCTCCTTGAGTGATCCATTTCTCAATCACGGCCAATTGTGCCTCCGTGAGCGGTTTGCCCTTCTCCGGCATCTCGCCGCTGCGAATGACCTCGACGAGTTTGCTCTTCGCCGGCTGCCCCACCACGACGATTTCATCCATGAAACGCCGCAGACGCAGATCGATGCCGCCTTCGGGCTTCTCCTCCTCGCCGTGGCAGTGCGTGCAGTGCGCCTTCACGATGGGACGCACGTCCTTTTCAAACGTGAGCACAGGCTCCGCAGCCAAGACGGAGGTCGTGAGCAGTAGAAAGGCAGCAGGTTTCATCGGGGGTGCAAACCTACGCGATGAAAGTGACTCTTTTTGCCTGCAAAGAAGGCAAGTTGGAGACTCGCGAGACGTTTTGAGCAGCCCATGCGCTTCCTTGCCTTCTTGTTCCTTTCGCTGGTCGTCTCCGCTGCGGCGGAGAAGCGGCCAAACATCCTCTTCATCCTCGTCGATGACCAATCGCCCTTCGATTTGAAGATGTACAATCCGAAATCGACGCTGGAGACGCCGAACCTAGACAAACTGGCGGCGCAGGGCGTGGTCTTTGATGGCGCCTATCACATGGGATCGTCATCCGGCGCGGTTTGCACGCCCTCGCGGCACATGATCATGAGTGGGAGGACGGTGTGGCATCTGCCAGTTTCGCCTTGGGCGGCGAAAACAAGTCCGCCCGCGCTGGAACAGCAGACCATTCCGGCCGTCTTCAACCGCGCGGGCTATGCCACGATGCGCACCTGTAAGATGGGAAACAGCTACGAGGCCGCGAACAAGCTCTTCACCGTGCGCAAGGACGCCTCAAAGCGTGGTGGCACCGCTGAAAGCGGCAGCGCCTGGCATGCGGAGCAAGTTCTGAACTACCTGAACGACCGCGAGGCGGCGAAGGACACGAAGCCCTTCCTCATCGACTTCGGCTTCTCCCATCCGCACGACACGCGAGACGGCACGCCGGAGCTGCTGGCAAAATATGGCGCCACGAACCACACCGACGAGGCGAACCCGCCTTCCCTGCATTCTTTGCAGCCGCCGCTCCCGGCGAATTACCTGCCGAAGCATCCGTTCAACAACTCAGACATGAAGGTGCGCGACGAGGTGGCCGTGAGTGGCGTGTGGGGAAATCGCGATGAGGCCAGCATCCGCAATGAGATCGGACGCCAGTATGCCTGCAGCGACAACATCGACATCCAGATCGGCCGCGTGCTAAAGAAGCTCGAAGAGACCGGCGAGCTGGACAACACCTACATCATCTACACCGCCGACCATGGCATCGCCATCGGGCATCATGGCTTGATGGGAAAACAGAACCTCTACCAGCACTGCTGGCGTGTGCCCTTCATCGTCAAAGGCCCCGGCATTGCGGCAGGCCGCCGCGTGGAGGGAAACATCTACCTCCTCGACCTGCTCGCCACGTTTTGTGATCTCGCCAGCATCACCCCGCCAGAAACGAATGAGGGCACCAGCTTCAAGCCCGTGCTTACCGGCGAGAAACAAGCCATGCGTGAGACGCTCTACGGTGTGTATGCCGGTGGAGCCAAGCCCGGTATGCGCAGCGTGAAGCAGGGAGACTGGAAACTCATCCAATACGAATCTGCCGACGGCACATCGAAGCACACCCAACTCTTCAACCTCGCCGAGAATCCCGATGAACTGCTTCCCGAGCATGGCAAACCCAATCTCGCTGATGATCCGAAGCATGCCAAAAAGCTCACGGAGATGAAAAAGCTGCTTCTGAGCGAGATGCGTCGCCTGGATGATCCCTGGCGTTTCGCGGATCAACCCAATGACAACCTTCCCGTGCCTCCCGCGCCGGTGAAGAAGGCCAAAAAGAAACAAAAATAGCCATTACTTCCGCCCACCATGAAACGTGCCCTTTTGAGTCTCCTCGCCATCTACCCTTAGCTCTTCGCGGCGAAGCCGAACATCGTCTTCATCCTCGCCGATGACC
>JBEIGR010000757.1:0-2136 GCA_040381795.1 Verrucomicrobiaceae bacterium
GGCGGTATCGATGAGGCCATCGGCGAAGGCGTTGAGCGCTTTTTTGCGCTTCACCTTTTTTGCCAGCACCTGCATGTTTTCGAGGTCTTTGAGGCCACGGACGAGGCTGGAGAATTCATCCCGCGTAATCTGCCCGTCCTGCGGCAAGCCTTCGGGAGCTACCATGGCGAGCCATCGTGTGATGGAGCTTTCGTGTCGGCTCAAAAAAGCCTCGGTGGTCTGCTCGACGGCTGTTGGCGCGTTGATGGCGAGCGAATCCGCCAGCGTGAGCACCTGGGCGAGGATGTCTGCTTTGAGTGCGGTAGAGAGAAAGGCCATGGCGTGAGTGGGTGGCTTGTTTTTACCTCAGTTCGCTGGTCCGGTGGCATCGAGGATCTCGTCGAAGGCTTTGCCGACCTGCGTTTTCTTTTCGGGAATGAAGGCGGAGGAGACGCGCTGGCGTGCCTGCCACTGGCTGAGGAAGCCGCCGAGCAATCCGCCTGCGGGATTGATCATTTGGTCCCACAACGCGATGGCATCCGCGTTTCCTTTGAGGCCGGCCTCATACGTTCTCGCCTCATCGAGGCGGTTTTGTAACTCGGAAATGGCTGATGCGTGGGTGCTTCGATCCTCGGATGCTTTATCCATCAGTGCCAGGGAGTCCGTTTTCAGGGTCCGCGTCTTTTCGATCGGAAAATGTGGGGTGGAGCAGCTCGCGAGGAGCAGGATCAAAACCGGGAGGAAGAAGGTTCGGGCACAATTCATAGACGTGAAGCGTTTTTCTGATCGCGAATAGATTGTAGCGGGATGGCGAGAAAAAGAGCCAGAGGTTTCTGCAACGATTCTTGAGCGAATGGTAGGAACAAAAACGGCCGGACTACGCTGGGTGATCCGGCTGCTATGAAAAGTTTGGAAAACGATTACGCGTTGTAACCGCTCTCGCCATGTTCAGCGAGGTCGAGGCCCTGATTCTCCTCATCCGCATCCACGCGGAGACCGATGGTGGCACCGATGACTTTCAGCAGCACCACGCTGACCACGCCGGAAAGGATGATCGTGTAGAGCGAGGCGAGGAGCTGGGTCGTGAGCTGGCTGCCCATCGTCATGCCTTCCGCATAGCCGAGGCCGCCGAAGGTGGGCGAGGCAAATACGGCCACGAGGATCGTGCCGATGAAGCCACCCACGCCATGCACGCCGAAGACATCGAGCGAGTCGTCATACTTGAATTTTTGTTTCACCTTGGCGCAGAAGAACCAGCATACGAGGGCGCTGATGCTGCCGATGCAGATCGCCCCCACGGGGCCGACTTTGCCTGAGGCAGGGGTGATGGCCGCCAAGCCCGCAATGGAGCCAGTGGCGATGCCGAGGGCGCTGGGTTTGCCCACTTTGATCTTCTCAATGATGGACCACACCACGCAGGCGGCGCAGGCAGAGAGGTGCGTGACCACCATGGTCATCGCGGCGCTGCCGTTCGCAGCCACCTGGCTGCCGCCGTTGAAGCCAAACCAGCCCACCCACAGCATGCCGGCTCCGGCCACCGTGAAGGGAAGATTGTGCGGCATCATCTGCTGCTGGGGGAAACCTCGGCGCGGCCCCACCATGATACAGGCCACCAAAGCGGCCACACCCGCGGTGATATGGACGACGATACCACCGGCGAGGTCGATCACATTTTTGAGGCCGAAGAACTCCATCTTATGCCACACGCCCCAGCAAGTGGGCACATACACCAGCAGGCTCCAGAGGATACTGAAGACCATGATGGCGCTGAACTTCATGCGCTCGGCAAAGGCCCCGATGAAAAGCCCCGGCGTGATAAGCAAGAACATCATCTGGTAAGCGAACCACAGGTGCTCCGGGATGTTCGGATAGGCGGCGTAGGTGCTGGCAGGCGTCACGCCTTTGAGGAACATCTTGTCGAAACCACCGATGAAGCCGCTATCGCCCGTAAAGCTCAGCGAGTAGCCGCAGACCAGCCAGACTAGGCTCAGCACGGCGGTCAGGGCAAAGCATTGCATGAAGATCGAAAGCACGTTTTTCGAACGCACGAGGCCCGCGTAAAACAACGCGAGGCCGTGGATCATCATGAAGAGCACGAGGGCGGTGGAGGTGAGCAGCCAGGCGGTGTCTCCGCTTTGTATAGTGGACGTTTCAGCA
>JBEIGR010000758.1:0-2125 GCA_040381795.1 Verrucomicrobiaceae bacterium
ATCGAAGTCGTTCGCGCTGCCGACCACAGTCTTGTTCGGGTGCAGGTCCAGATACCAGCAGCCTGTGGCGATGGCATCATCAAAGCGGCGTGATTTCATAAGATCGTCCTCGCTCAGTATATGCTGGCCGATGATGCGGCGCGACTCGCGCACACCGATCCACGGGTAGGCCTCGACGAAGAACGAGTCCGCGAAGGCCGGCACATCCGCCTTCCAGGCGCGGAACATGGTGTGGGCATCGGCGCGCCCCTGCATCTCGGCGCGGGTGAGATCGGCTGCATCCGTTGGATTTGCGGGAACGCGCACGGCATGAAAGTATAGCTCGTCCTTGGCAAACATTAGCCTCATGCCGGGGCCGTAGTAGTATGGCAGCTCGCCGCGCTCATGCGCCCGGTCCAACGCAGCACGGCAGGATGTGGCGAAGTCTTTTCCGAGTTTTGCCACATTGATATGTCCGACGCGGAAGTGCAACGTGAGCGGCTGCACGACGGCGCTTTGCTCAAAGGGAGCGCCCGCCCACGCGGCCACATCGGCATCTCCCGAACAGTCGATGACCACCTTGGGCTTCACCGTGACGAGACCGTCCTTGTTGGCAATGGTGACGCTGGTGATGCGGCTGCCCTCGCTCTGCGCATCGCAGACAAAGCTGTTGAAGAGCACGCTGAGATTGGCTCGCTGCTCCTGAAAAAGGCGGTCGAGCAAGAGCTTAAACTCGAAGGTGTTCGGGATCGTCGGATTGTGCACCTCGACCTTCTTTGCATCTGGCGCGCATACGCCTGATTTTGACAGCAACTCCAGCGCGATGCCACGCACAACAATTCGGTTTGTGTCGATGTGTGCGATGCCATCGAAGTAGGGAAGACCGACGCAGGTGACGATGCCGCCCGCAAAGGGCGCCTTCTCCACGAGCAACGTTTTGGCACCCGCGCGCGCCGCCGCGAGCGCTGCCGCACTGCCTGCGCAACCGCCGCCACAGACAAGCACATCCGTTTCAAGGGTGCGGGACACCTTGCCGGAGGATTTGGATTCCGTGGCGATCAGGGGGCCTGAAACCGCTGCCGCCGAGGCGACGGTGGCGGTTTGGATGAAGGTGCGGCGGGTGTGGGGATGCTTTGGTGTCATGGCGTTTGCAGTGGTCCTTAGGCTACGATCAAATCCAGCTGGATTCTGGCGTCAAAGATTGTGGGAAATGCGACACATGAACGGATCTGCGTTTGGCTCATTAGCGGCGTGCAACGAGGCCAGCGGTGCGAGCAGCAGGGAGGTAATGAGTGTGAGGATGTGTTTCATGGTTTAGAAGCAGGAGGAAGTTTGCAGGATTGCCACGCAAGGAAACGCCACTGGCCTTTCTCCTTGCGCCAGACGGCGAGGAAGCTGAGCGCGTTTTCCATTTCACCTTCAGCAGTCGCGGCATGGATGCGGACGCGACCCGTCATCAACGCGATGTCTGGCGCGGGGAAGCTGAACTCGCGCTCAAGGTAGTCGAAGCGAAGATACTTCGTTTTGCCGGAGGTGAGTGTGTCGATGAACGATGTCTTGGTATCCACCGCACCCGTGGAGTGAGCGTAGCGGAGGTCGTCGGAGAAGATCGCAGCCAGTTGGTCGCGTGTTGGCGAACTCATGGCGGCGATGCGGGCGTCATCGGCGGATTGGACGGCCAGACGAAGATCGTCGGCAGCGTGAAGCGCGGCCAGCGGCGCGAGCAGAAGCAAGGTGAGATGTGTGAGGGTCAGTTTCATTCAGGCTGGGTAGTTTGATCTTCGTCATTGGCAGGCCGCTTCCGCCACCATGAGGCCAGCGCGGAACTGGTGATGGCGCTCCACGGGCCGAAGACGGCAGCTCCCAGCACAGCAGCGTTGAATGTGAACGGTAGTTTCATCGTTCGATGCGCAACTGTTCAATCGGCACGACCGCCAACTCGTTCGCCGCATGGCTCTTGTGCGTGTAACCGATGAAGAGTTTGCCTTCGTGCTCCACGGCATACGGATAGCTGAAGTCGGCGCGTTCGTTGGAGATGCCGGGTGTTTTTTCGGATACCGAGTGGCGGATGAGGAAGACTTGGCTGAAAAGGGACTCACCCGGTTTGCTCACTGCGATGGTCAGGGGCGAGCGCTTGCCGCCGGTG
>JBEIGR010000759.1:0-2114 GCA_040381795.1 Verrucomicrobiaceae bacterium
AGTAAGCAGGAGAGAGATCGAAGTGACATGATCCGAGAGAACGGCGGCGGAGAAGGCATTTCGCACCTTGAATGTCGGTAAGGCGTGTTATGCTAACACCATGCCAATAGATTCCACACCAACCCTCAAAGACATCGCCCGTGCGACGGGGGTTTCGATCATGACGGTGTCGCGGGTGCTGCGCGGGGCACCGAAGGTGGCGGCGGAGAAGCGGGAACTCGTTTTGAAGGAAGCAAAGCGGCTCGATTACCAGCCGGACCCACATCTGGCGCGCATGATGCAGGTGGTGCGCGGGAAGAAGGAGAAGCGGCTGCGGGCGGTGATTGCCGTGATCCGCGAGCAGGTGCCGCAGGATGGTTTGCTGGGGCCTTCGTATCAATATGTGCCCATCGAGGACATTCGACGTCGTGCGCACGGGCATGGTTATGCGGTGGAGGAGTTTTATCTGGGCAAAGACGGCCTCACGCCGAAGAGACTGCAAAAGATCCTGCACGCACGCGGCATCGAGGGCGTGATCGTTTCGCCGCAGAGTATGCAGTTGCCGTGCAGCAAGCTGAACTACTCGGCCTTTGCAGCTGTGACGTTTGGCAATGCCATGAGCACACCTGCGCTGCACATGTGCGCCGGAAACATGACGCTGGGCATTCACATGGCGGCGGAGCAGCTCGCGGCCCGTGGCTACAAACGCATCGGCGTGGCGGTGACGAAGTGGATCGTAAATCGCTCGCAGTTTGGCTACAGCGGCGGCCTGTTTCACTGGCAGCACGGCCTGCCGGAGTCGGATCGCGTGCCGCTGCTGCTCTTTCCGAGCAACGACATCAGCCAGGGCTTCGACGCCTTCTCCAAATGGATGCGCGAACACCGGCCAGACGCGCTCATCACCTTCGACACGCACGTGCCCGGCTGGCTGAAGCGTCTCGGCCTGCGTGTGACACAAGACATCGGCTTCGTCGTGCACGACTGGACGCCGAAGATGACCGGTTTCGCCGGCATTTATCAGCAGCGCGATCACTTGGCCGCTGCCGCAGTCGATTTGGTCGTCACGCAGCTCTCGCAGCACGAGCACGGCGTTCCTGCGGTGCCACGGCAGATCATGATCCCGCCGAAATGGATCGAGGGAGCGAGTGTGAGGGCAATTTGAGGGCAGGGAAGGAGGTTTTCGCTTGTCGTGCCGCCACATCTTTGTTCCAATCCGCGCTCTCAAACCTGAACCCTCTCTCTTCTCATGCCCCACGTCGAAACCAATGGAATCAAAATGTTTTATCAAGAACGCGGCAGCGGTGATCCGCTCGTTTGCATAATGGGTGTGACCGCCCCCGGTGGTGTGTGGGATGCGCATGCTCAGGCCTGGGAAAAACACTTCCGCTGCATCCTCGGCGATAACCGTGGCGTGGGCGAGACCGACAAGCCGGAAGGCCCCTACACGACCGCGATGATGGCCGATGACTACGCTGGTCTGATGGACAAGCTCGGCATCAAGCAAGCTCGCGTGGTGGGCTGCTCGCTCGGCTCCGTGATTGCCCAGCAGCTTGCTTTGCGGCACCCGGAGAAGGTGAAGAGCATGATTTTGATGTGTACCTGGGCGCGGCAGGATCGCTTCGGCCTTTACACCTGGCAGCACCTCATGAAGGCGAAGGCGGACATGCGCCCTGAGGACTTCATGCAGTGGATTCAGATGCTGATCTTTACGAAGCCGTGGTTCGACAACGACGACTGCTGGAACAACATGCAGCAGGGCCTGAAGGACGCCGCGACAAATCCAGCCCCGCAGCCGCTGCATGCCACGGAGGCCCAAAGCGCCGCCGCCATCAGCCACAACACGCTCAACGAGCTCAAGAACGTGAAATGCCCCACGCTCGTCATCGGCGGCAAAAACGACACCTTCACGCCCCGATGGATGAGCGAGGAAGTGGCCGCTGCCATCCCTGGCGCGGATTTGCATCTCTATGACGATGCTGGTCACGCCTTCCACTGGGAGTGCCTGGGCGATTTTAACCCCCGCACGACCGAGTGGCTCTTGAAGCATTGATCCTCCTCCAAATGCCCGTTGCAAAACAAGCCTGACACGCCCTATTCGCCTGCCTCAACCCGCAAACAGACCTATGAAATCAATC
>JBEIGR010000760.1:0-2097 GCA_040381795.1 Verrucomicrobiaceae bacterium
GATGCCTTCGGCGGTCTTTTCGGTGGCCATGGCGTCTTCGTTGAAGAGCCAGCGGAAGGTTTTTTCATCGCTGCCGATGCGCTCGATCTGGAGGGACTTGGCGTTGGCGGCGTTGAGCTTCGGCGTGATGGCGTCCTCGCTGGCGGCGAGCTCGCCGAGAAGGCCGGGGCTGATGGTGAGGAGGTCGCAGCCACAGAGCTCGGTGATCTCACCCTTATTTCGGAAGCTGGCGCCCATGACCTCGGTGGTGTAGCCGAAGTGCTTGTAGTAGTTGTAGATCTGCGTGACGGACAGCACGCCGGGATCTTCCGCAGGAGCGAAATCCTTGCCGGTGCTCTTCTTGTGCCAATCGAGGATGCGGCCAACGAAGGGGGAGATGAGCTTGATGCCACCCTCGGCGCAGGCGACGGCCTGAGCGAGGCTGAAGAGGAGGGTGAGGTTGCAGTTGATGCCTTCCTTTTGCAGCACCTCGGCGGCTTTGATGCCTTCCCAAGTGGAGGCGATTTTGATGAGGATGCGCCCGCGGGAAATGCCAGCGGCTTCATACGCGCCGATGATCTGGCGGGCTTTGTCGAGGTTTCCCTGCACGTCGAAGGACAGACGGGCATCGACCTCCGTGGAGACGCGGCCGGGCACAATCTTGAGGATTTCGAGGCCAAACGCCACGACGAGCTTGTCCATGACGGCATCCACGCCGCCGGCTTTGCCATCGGCGACGGCCTTGTCGAAAATGGCCTTGTACTCCGGCTTCGAGGCGGCCTGGAGAATGAGAGAGGGATTCGTGGTGGCGTCCTGAGGCTTGTAGGCCTTCATCGCCTCGAAATCGCCAGTATCGGCGACGACGACGGTGTGCTGCTTGAGCTGATCGAGCTGGGTCATTGGGGTGGTTTGTGCGTGGGTGGGGGTTACGCGGCCCGCGAGAATACGGGTGAGGCCTCCTTTGGCAAGAAGGCAATCGGCTGTTGCCGCCTCATCCGATGGCGTGATAGCCTGAGGGCATGAAACGATGGTTGATGATCTTGCTGGCGACCTTCGCGGGGTCTGCCGAAGCAGCTAACATCATCCAAGTGACCTGGCCGACGAAGCATGCATCCCCGCCATTGATGCTGGAGCCGAAGGTGATGGCATGGATGCCCGCCTTTCGAGTGGCGCTGGGCAGCGTGCCAGAGGCAACAACGGTGAACCTCGCTCTCGCGCAGCCCGCTTTGCTGGGGCTGACGATGGAACAGGCCAAACAACTTCAGCCGCTGGTGGCGGAGCAATACCGGCAGATCGCGGCCTCGGAGGTTTTTCAGAAGGCGCCGAGCTTTTTGGGCTACTGCTTCAGCGAAAAGACGCCCGCCAATGGCCTGGCGAATGTGCAGGTGCCGGATGGCTGGACGGCGGAGTCGCCCGTACTGGTGTTTCTCCATGGCTACGGCGGCAGCTTCCTTTGGTATCAGCACTATCTGGCGCGGCACTTTCCGAAGCATCTCATCATCTGCCCAGCGTGGGGCATTTCACCGGCCAAGATCTCACCAGCCTATCTGAGCGAATGTTTGAAGGCGGTCGAAACGCGGCTCGACCTCCGAATCAGAGCGCCATGGCTTCTCGGACTTTCCGCAGGCGGCTTTGGCGTGCTTCGGGCGGCCGCAGCTCTGCCGGAATCGTTCGCGGGAGTCATCTGCATGGCAGCTTACCCGGTCACGCGACCGCCGAATCAGCCACCTCACTTCTTCATCGCCGGCAGCGAGGAGCCCTTCGTGACGTCCGGACACTTTTTGAAGGTGACCACCGGAGCCAAGACACATCTGGTAAAGGGAGCCGGTCACTTTTTCATGCTGACGCATGAAGACGAGACCGTGAAGCGCCTTCACGAATGGATGGGGAACCCCTGAGATCACGAGAAGCGGAAGAAGCGAGGACGAGTTCGAGTAGGAGGACGAATGGAACTCTACGCCCTTCGCTCTACGCCCTTCGCTCTACGCTTCCTACCGGCGCAGCTTCATCTTGAGGCGTTTCCAGGTGGGCACATCGAGGTCCTCGCCTTCAACGATGGAAGGTTCGGTGTCTTTGAAGCGGCCGCGGTCTTCTTCGCTGGCAAGGCCGAGGGAAGGC
>JBEIGR010000761.1:0-2089 GCA_040381795.1 Verrucomicrobiaceae bacterium
CCTCTACGCCAAGCTCTCTTCGTAGCGGCGGGCGTCAGCACGCCGAGAGCCAAGGTGAAGCGAGTGAGACGCTCGCTTGGGAAAACGCACGTTTTCCTCTACGCCAAGCTCTCTTCGTAGCGGCGGGCGTCAGCACGCCGAGAGCCAAGGTGAAGCGGGTGAGACGCTCGCTTGGGAAAACGCACGTTTTCCATGACACAAGCCGCCTCACACCCGCACCTCGCTCACATACTCCCGCACTGCTCGCAGCGTCTCAGCCGCGACGTCCGCTCTCGCTTTGGCAAAGGGCGGGCGAAACCAAGGGTAGGAACCAAGGAGATCCGGGGTGACGAGCACCTGGCCATCGGTGGCGCTTCCGGCACCGATGCCGATGGTGGTGGCCTTCACGGCGGCGGTGATCTGGGTGGCGACCTCTGCCACGATGCTTTCGAGCACCATGGCGCAGGCTCCGGCTTCATCGAGAGCCTTCGCATCGGCGAGCAGCCCGGCGATTTGATCGGCTGTTTTGCCCTTCTTTTTGTAGCCGCCCTCTTCTTTGACGCTTTGCGGCAGCATGCCGATGTGGCCGACGAAGGGGATGCCAGCGTCGATGATGGCTTTGACCTCCGGCAGATGCGCCACGCCGCCTTCGAGCTTCACGGCGGCGGCTCCGCAGGCCATGAGGCGTCGCGCATTGGCGAGCGCCTCCGCCGGCGTGCGATAGCTGGCAAAGGGTAAATCAGCGATCACGGGCGTGCGTTGGACGCCTCGACACACGGCGGCGGTGTGCAGCACCATCATGTCCATCGTGACGCCGGTGGTATCCGGCAGACCATGCACGACCATGCCGAGGGAATCGCCCACGAGGATCAAATCAAGGCCCGCCTCGTCGAGCAGGCGGGCGGTGGGATAGTCGTAGGCGGTGAGGACGGCGATCTTTTGACCGAGCTGCTTCCGCTCGCGGAGTTCGGTGAGGTTTGAAAGAGGTGGGAGAAAGGTTTTCACGGCGGTGGGATCGTCGTCGAGATCAGCGAGCAGCTCGGCGATGGTCTTGGATGGATTGGGAAGGCGCAGGTCGGGGTTCAGATCGGCCAGCGGCTGCAGCACAAAGCGGCGCTGGGGCAGTCGCGGATGCGGGATCGTGAGCGCTTCATCGTCGATGACGAGGGGCCCGGCGTGCAGGATGTCGAGGTCCAGCGTGCGCGGGGAATTTCGCTCATGCACCGGCGGCCGGCCGAGGGTGGTCTCGATGGCCTTCAGTTTTGCGTGGAGATCGTGCGGGAAAATATCCGCTTCCAGCTCGATGGCGGTATTGAGAAAAGCCTGCGTGCCGGGGGCGCAATCGACGGGCGCGGTTTCATAGATCGGCGCGGTGCGGATCGTGGCACCGGGCACGCTTTCGCGGATCAGCGTGAGGCCGCGGCGGAGGTGCTCCGAGCGGTCACCGAGGTTCGAGCCGAGGGCGATGCCATAGATCATGCGAGGGAAGGGGAGTGCGGGGGCTTCACAGAAAGGGAAGCGCCCAGCCCAGCATATCGGAGGCCACTCCCCACCAGCAGTGCGCCACCTCGCCGAGCCCGAGAGCGGGCGAGGGCGACGCGGCGAGCAGCATGAACATGAGGACGCCCGTGTTGAAAAGGAAAATGAGCATCATCGAGAAGAACTCGCCGTTCTTCGTCAGATCGCCCTGCTCCAGGCGGATGGTTTTGGCGGTGTAGGTGGCGTGAAACCACCACGTCAGCCCCACGAGATAATAAAACACCAGCGCCGGGACGATGCTCAGTCGCCAGATTTTGACGGGTTCATGCATTTCGAGGAAGAGCCCGGCCACGCCGAAGAGCACCAGCACGATGATGGTGTAAAACGGCAGCAGGTAGGGAGCCAGCGTGATCCAGGTGTTCGACTTGTTCGTCTCCACATAGCCGCCCGAGGCGCTGGCCTTCCAATCAAAGATCTCCCCACCGAACAGCCGTGCCGTGACGAGGTGGCTCATTTCATGGCCAAAGACATACGCCGTCACCGGCCTCACGCCCAGATGCCACATCACGCCCCAGCTTGCCCCGCCCACGGCGAACCAGATGAACTCCCGGCTGCGCCAGAATTCCATGTC
>JBEIGR010000762.1:0-2089 GCA_040381795.1 Verrucomicrobiaceae bacterium
CAATGAAGGTGGGAAGCAAATCGGGCCAGCAGACCATCGCATCACTGGTGGTGGCCGGTTTCAGCGTGCCGGGCCAGGCGATGATGAGCGGAATGCGGATGCCAGCATCGTAGAGGTTCCATTTGCCAAAGGGCCACTGGCCGCCGTGATCAGCGGTGTAGATGAAGAGCGTGTCACCGGTGATTTTTTCGCGAACGAGAGCTTGGACCTCACCGAGCAGCGTGTCGGACTTGGTGATGTCGGTCAGGTAGCTCGCACGCTGCTCACGCGTGACGGCGGTGTCCACATGCGTGGGCGGGATCGTGACCTTGGTTGGGTCATAGCTGCGCTCTTCACTCCAAGGCACATGCGGATGTCGTGCGCCGACGAAAAGGCAGAGCGGCTTCTTCGACGTGCGCTCGATGAGGAACTTCGCCACCTCGGCGGTGTCGGAAATGCCCACCGGTGGTCCGATCACGGTATCGAAGTCATAGAACTTGGCCCAGTCGCTGTGCGCGACCTTGCCAATGACCGCCATGTCATAGCCGAGACTGCGCAGCACCGTCGGCAAAGACGGCACCTCCGGCCGCTTGGCGTTGTGATTGGCCTCCGCTCCGTTTCGGGCCGACCAAAGGCCCGTCAGCAGCGCCGTGCGGCTCGGCCCACACGCTGGCGAGGCGACAAAGGCATGCGTGAACTTCAACCCTTCCTCCGCGAGCCGTTTCATGTTTGGCGTGCGAACTTCCGTGGAGCCGTAGGCCTGCGAATCGAGCTGACTGTGATCGTCCGAGATGAAAACGACGATGTTTGGCTGGGCCGCGATAGCGGTGAGCAGCGAGCAAAAGACGAGGAGGAAAAAGAGGCGTTTCATGATCGACGAGGCCTGTGAACTGGGTGGTTGGGGCGAATGTTGCGGCTTTTTACTCACCGCTGGCTCTGGCCCGCTCTCTGCTGCAACAATTTAGCCTTCCTAGTCGTTCCCTTTGCCCGAAAATACCCCCCTCATGAATCGTCGTCACTTCCTTCTCAGTTCTCTCGGCACCACGCTGGCTTTGCCTGGCATGTCCTCGCTCATGGCCAAGACTGTGGGAGGCTCCGTGCAGGTGGCAAAAGGCGCGGGCATGGGTGCGCGACGCTTTGTGGCGATCGGGAATCTGCTCGGCTACCAGACGAAGAGCCTTTTCCCGACGACCCAGGGCCGCAACTACGAGAAAACGACGCTGCTGGAGCCGCTGTGGGATATTCGCGACAAGATGACGGTGTATCGCGGTCTCGATCACGGCATCAAAGGCGGGCATTTCGCGGTGCATTCTTTCCTCTCCGGCGTGCTGAACTCCGAGGCGCAAAATCGGCCCGAAGGCAATGTGACCATCGACCAGTATCTCGCGGACGAGATCGGCTTTGAGACGCGGTTTCCGGCGCTCACGGTGGGTTCGGAAGGCGGTATTCATGGTGGCTGTCAGATCGCTTGGACGAAGTCGGGCGTGCGTGTGCCACCGGTGACAAATCCGGCAGAATTGTTTGAGAAACTCTTCGTGAGCGACTCGAAGGAGCGTCAGGCTCGTCGCATGCAGGAGAATCAGGTGCAGGCATCGATCCTCGATTCCGTTTTGGACGAGGCGAACCGTCTCTCGAAGCAGGTGAACAAGGAGGACAAGGATAAGCTCGACGAATACCTCACCTCCGTGCGCGATGTGGAAAAGCGCCTGGAACTGCGCCAGCGCTGGACGAATCAGCCGAAACCGAAAGCGCCCTTCGACAAGCCTGCGAATCGCAACGCGGTCGAGGATCTGCCGCTGCTTTATGAGATGATTGCGCTCGCCTTGCAGTCGGACAGCACGCGCATCGCCACGCTGGAAATCGGCGGTGATTTCATGCCTCAGCATCTCGGCATCAAAAAGGACTGGCATGGCCTCTCGCATCACGGCAACGCCCCCGAAGCCATCGCGGACCTCATCACGCTGGAGAAGTATCAGATCGAGCACTTCGGCAAATTCGTCGCCCGCCTCGCGAAGATGAATGACGGCGAGCGCACGCTACTCGACTCGACGACCGTACTTTTCGGCAGCGGCATGGGCGATGGCAATTCGCACAAGAACTCCGACCTGCC
>JBEIGR010000763.1:0-2067 GCA_040381795.1 Verrucomicrobiaceae bacterium
GCGGGGCGGACGCGGCGATCCCGCGGCCGTGGCTGCCGGACGCGGCGCGGGAGGGGCTGGGCGCGCGGCTGCGGGGCTGGACGGCGGTGGGGTCGGCGGCGGTGGTGCCGGAGCTGCGGCTGTGGCTGTCGGCGGACCTGCACGCGACGGCTGCTGACACCGAAGCCTTTATCAAAGCGAACAGGACGCAGCCGTTCTTCATCAACGCCTGGCTGCACGAGAGCCACACGCCGCATGTGCCCACGGCAGAGTCCATGGAGAAATGGAAGCATCTCGATGAGCAAAAGCGGGTCTATGCCGCCGTCATCACCGATGGCGACAACGCGGTGGGCACCATCCTCGATGCGCTGAAAGCAGAGGGTTTGGAGGAAAACACCATCGTCATGTTCAGCAGCGACAACGGCCCTGAATCCACCGCAGCGAAGCGCACGGGAAGCAAGTTCGATCCCGATGCCAACGTCACCGGCTACGATACCTTCTACAGCGTCGGCGAAACGGGCGGTTTGAGAGGTCGCAAGCGCAGTCTGTTTGAAGGCGGTGTGCGAGTGCCCTTCATCGTCCGCTGGCCCGGCCACACCCCGGCAGGTGCAAAAAATGACACCACGGTCTTCACCGCTGTCGACCTGCTGCCCACGCTATGCGCAGCGGCCAGCGTGACTTTGCCAGCCGACTACCAAAGCGATGGTGAGAACCTGCTCGCCGCCTTCCAGGGCAAAACAACGGCACGCACACGGCCGCTTTTTTGGCACTGGATGGGCAAAGCCGCCGAACCCGACTACTGGCCGCGATTGGCCGTGCGTGAGGGCGATTGGAAACTCATGCTCACCGAGGATGGCAAGCGCGTTGAGTTGCATCACCTCAGCCGCGACCGCACCGAGACCGAAGATGTCTCGAAGGACCATCCCGACATCGTCGCACGTCTCAGCCAGATGGCCCTCGAGTGGAAGGCCACGCTGCCCGCCAAGCCGAACCCCGAATGCCTGAGCCAACAAACCCTCCCGGCCGAGCCAGCTCAGGCCAAGCTCGGTGCAAAGAGCTCCAAGGTCACGCCCGAAGTCCGTGCCAAGGCCTTTACCAGATGGGACACGAACCGGGACGACATCCTCACGCTCGAAGAATACCAAACGGGCCTCAAAGGCCAGTCCGACCTTGAAGCACGCTACAAGAACTTTGATCAAAACGGAGACGGCAAACTCACCCGCGCAGAGTTCATCGGCAAATGAACGATTTGATCAAGCCACCTTCACCACACCTCAGCGTGAAACGTCCTTTCTCTTTCCTCCTCGCTCTTCTCCTCGCGCCGCTGGCCACACTGCACGCCGCCGACGCTCCAGCAAAGAACCGTAGCGAAGCGAAGACAGCCGGAGGCAACCCCAACATCATTCTCTTCCTCATCGACGATCTCGGCTGGCGGGACCTGGGATGCCAGGGCAGCACGTTTTATCAAACTCCGCATATTGACCAACTCGCCGCCGAGGGCGTGCGCTTCACCGACGCCTACGCGGCCTGCGCGGTCTGCTCGCCGACCCGCGCGGCGATCTTGACCGGCAAGTATCCCGCACGGCTCCTGCTCACCGAGTGGCTGCCCTCGGGCCGCTGGAATCCCAAGGCGAAACTGCAAAGCGGTCGCTTTGTGCGCGGGTTGCCAGTGGAGGAGCACACCCTGGCCGAAGCCCTTCGGGATAGCGGTTACCGCACCGCGCACATCGGCAAGTGGCATCTCGGTAGCGAGCCCTTCTGCCTGCCCGAACATCACGGGTTTGACCTCAACATCGCCGGCAACGCCCATGGCGCACCCGGCAGTTACTTCTTTCCCTATCCCGGCGACTGGCTCATTCCCGGCTCCGGCCAACGCGCTACATGGAACGTCCTGCCTGACGGCAAAGAAGGCGAATACCTCACCGACCGTCTCACCGACGAGGCGGTGAAGTTCATCCGCGAACCGCACCAGAAGCCGTTCTTCCTCTACTTCCCGCATTACGGCGTCCACACACCCTTGCAGGCGAAGAAGGAACTCATCGCCAAATACGAGCGTGTGCCGGAGGCGCAGCGTCAGGGCAAGCCGGA
>JBEIGR010000764.1:0-2065 GCA_040381795.1 Verrucomicrobiaceae bacterium
AGGTCCTCGCCATCGACGGCGAATTCCCATTTCAAATCCCACAGCAGCAGACCGGCGGTCTCCAGCAGCTCACGCACCGCCCAGCCGCCGAGGATGGACATCTTGATCGTATCGAGGAAGTCCTGGCTGCTGAGGCCGCTCATGATGAGGGCTTCTTGTTTGCTCACGGCCCGATCTTCGGGCTCATACTTGCTCGTGAGGTCGTACACCGGGCGCTCCAGCATCTCCCAGACCTTCATCGGCTTCGTGAGGCCCATCTCCTGCTCGTAGGCATGCTTCGCGGCGTCGCCGAGGCTTTGATACTTTTTGAAGATGGAGGACCCGCTCGTCACGCCAAAGCGCACGATGTACTCCAGCGGAATGACGTAGCTGCTGCTCTGATGGAACTGCGCATAGTCGAACACAAACGTGCCCAGCATCTGGCGCTGCGGCGGATGCATCACGGGGAAGCGGCGCACCACGTTGAAGCAACTCGGATGCTCTGGCATGCCCTCGCGGACCACCGCGCCCGTCACGGCATCCACCATGCCGATGTGATGGGTTACAGCACCCTGCTCCAGCATGCGTTCAAAAGGCCCCGTGAGCAGTTCCTCGCGCAGGTCGGGGGCCATCGAAGAGGCCTCGATGGCTGCTTTCACGCGTTTCCACGTCTCCGGCTGGGCAAGGCGGGAATACATGGCGTGGCGGAAGATGGCGCGGTTGAGGTCATTGCCCTCGATCTTGAAAATGGAGCCCACGTCAAAGACAGAGCCGGCCTCCGTCGTCTCGCACACCACAAAGCCCGGATGGCTAGGGGCGGCGTGCAGATTCTGCACGGAGCCGCGATAGACGGGCTCGCCAAAACTGCTCAGATCGATCTTCGTGGGCGCGGGGGCGGATTGGGACATGGCGGCCAGTGAAAACGCCGTTTCCACCTCCATGCAAGTGCCGAGCATGCTCGCATGGCCGAATCGTCCCTGGCTTTGGACAATCGCACCCTGCCGCGTCTAGATCCCCTCCGCCGCGTTCATAGCGGGCCATGATCCAGACCACCACCGTCGGCTCCTATCCCATCCCCGAATGGCTCGCCGCCCTACCCAGCGAGCACGCCGTCATCGATGCCACCCGCGTCGTCTTCGACACGCAACGCCAGGCCGGGATCGACCTGCCCACCGACGGCGAGCTTTACCGCTTCGATGTGAACCATCCCGAGACGAACGGCATGATCGAATACTTCGTCCACAAGCTCGGCGGCATCGACCGTCGCGTGGGCCGGGCGGATACCGCGGCGTTTTTCGCAAAGCATGGAATGGCCTTTCGCAGCAAACCGGCCGCTGTCGTGCGCGGCCCGATCACTGAGGGCGTGCTGAATCTTCCCGAGGACTGCGCCCGTGCGGCGAAGGTGGCCGGAGGTGCCTTCAAGTTCACGCTCACCAGCCCCTACATGCTCGCCCGCACGCTGCTGGACACGCACTACCACGACTTCGCCGCGCTGAACATGGCCATCGCCGATGCCTTGGCCGCGCAGGTCGCCGATTTGCAGTGCGACTGCGTTCAAGTCGATGAAGCCAACATCCCCGGCAATCCCGTCGATGCTCCAATCGCCGCCGCAGGCATCAATCGCGTGCTCGATGCCGTCAAAGGCCGCAAAGCCGTCCACTTCTGCTTCGGCAACTACGGCGGCCAGACGATCCAAAAGGGCAAATGGGCCACGCTCATCGCCTTCTTGAACTCGCTGCATGCCGACCACCTCGTGCTGGAGCTCGCGCATCGTCCGCCGGCCGATCTCGATGCCTTGAAGGACCTCGATGCGAAAATTGGCGTCGGTCTCGGTGTCGTGGACATCAAGGTAAACCACATCGAAACCGCCGACGAGATCGCCCGCCGCATCGAAGCCGCCGAAAAGAAGCTCGGCGCCGGTCGCGTGAAGTTCATCCATCCCGATTGCGGCTTCTGGATGCTCAAGCGCAGCATCGCCGATCGCAAAATCGAGGCGCTGGCGAAGGGTCGAGATCGCTTCGAAGGGCGGTAGAACTACCAAAGCCTCCAAGCCACCAAAACCTTGTCATCCCTCGCATACAGACTC
>JBEIGR010000765.1:0-2054 GCA_040381795.1 Verrucomicrobiaceae bacterium
AGCCGCCGGATGAAGAGGCCGATGAGGACGATCCGCGCTGGGAGCTGATCCGTCAGCTTGTTGAGTACAAGAAGTTCAAGGAGGCCGCCAGCTTCCTCGGCGTGCAGGAAGTGAAGAGCGATGAGTTCTCTGCCACCACGCCAGAGATGCCCGACCTCGAAGCGCCTGTCGTCGGCATTGGTCAGGTGGGCATTTTTGACCTCATCCGCGCCTTCCAGCGCATCTTGAAGCGCTTTGAGAACACCTCCGACTTCCGCGAGATCGTCAACGACCGCTTCACGGTGGCTGATAAGATCGAGGAACTCCTCAACATCGTGCCGGAGGGCGGTCGCGTGCGCTTTGAGGAGCTCTTCAACAGCGCCTCCAGCCGTGGTGAGGTGATCGTGACCTTCCTGGCCATGCTGGAACTCATCAAACTGAACCACCTCCAGGTCGAGCAGGAGCAGCTCCTCGGTGACATCGTCATCGTGCGTCCGCAGCTTTGAGGTTGAGTGCAGTTCTCCGCAGGGATTGAACAGGTTAAAACCTGTTCCACTTTCTGCCATGCCACGCGTCCCCTCATCGAAGAAACTGTCGCCCAAGCAGCGTGACGAGCTGCTGGCCATCTTGAATGACCGGTTTGAGCAAAACAAGACGCGGCATCCCGGCATCGAGTGGGAGCAGGTGGAAGCGCGATTGAACGTCCAGCCCGCAAAGCTGTGGTCGCTTCAAATGATGGAGGAGACGGGTGGTGAGCCTGACGTAGTCGGTTTGGACCTTTTAACAGGCGAGGTGCTCTTTTATGACTGCTCGCCCGAGGCGCCCAAAGGCCGCGTGAGTGTGTGCTATGACCGTGAGGGCCTGGAATCCCGCAAGGAGCACCAACCCAAGGACAACGCCATGGACATGGCCAGGGAGATGGGCGGGGAACTGCTCACGCACGAGGAATACCACGCGCTGCAAAAGCTCGGCGAATTTGACCGGAAAACCTCGAGCTGGTCAAAGACGCCCGACGACATCCGCCAGCTCGGCGGCGCTCTTTACGGCGAACGCCGCTACAACCGACTCTTCGTCGGCCACAACGGGGCGCAGTCTTATTACGCCGTGCGGGGCTTTCGCGGGTGCTTGAGGGTGTAGTCCGCGAGTCCTCTCGCGGAGAGCACCTCGTGATCGCCACCTGCTCATCAAACCATCGAACAAAAGCTTCGACGGCTTCTCGAAAGTGAGTGACTTGGCAGCTTGCCGTGCCTTGCTGGTCGCAGCGCCTGAGATACCACACGCGGACCTCGCCGCATGGCGTGCATCCGATAAACGTCTTCACGTCATCGAAGTGCTCGCCTGTGTTGGTGAGAAAATCGAATCGGCGGTAGATGTCAATCTTGTCGAAGCATTCACCGGTATAGATCGCTTCGTCTATGGTCTTGAACACCTCTTCATCTGTCAGGTTTTCGAAGGTCGGGTCCCAAAGCGTTTCAATGCTTGTGTGCAGCTCGCGAAGAACATCGACAGCATGATGCAGAGAACAGTGTTCTTCAGAAATGTCTCCTATCACGACGCCTCCGACCTGGATCGCCATCCGACCGAAGCCTGCCCATTTCGGCGATTCGGGCTCGTGGTAGGCCTCGATTAAAAACTCGGATGGGTGCCCGAACGTCATGCGTTTACTGCAGCGTCTCCACCCGCATCCATGTCGGCTCGCCGCGGACGCATTTGAGGCCGCGCAGGGCATTGAGGGCTTGTTTCATATCGCCGACCTTGGCGTCGTGGACCATGAGGACGAGGGAGGTCTCGCCAGTGGTGGATTCGAGGTCTTCAGGCTGGAGCATGCTGGAGATGCCGATGCCGCGTTGGCCGAGTTCGGTGGCGATTTGGGCGAGCACGCCGGGCACGTCATCGACGGTGAGGCGCAGGTAGTGATGGGAAACGGTGTCATCGACGGGCTTCGATTTGCCGTAGAGGCCGTGCGGCACGAAGCCGCTGTGCCTTGCCCCATGCATGAGCACGGCGGCGGCTTCGCAGAGATCGCTGATGACGCTGCTGCTCGTCGGGTCCTGGCCGGCACCGCGACCGTAGAA
>JBEIGR010000766.1:0-2034 GCA_040381795.1 Verrucomicrobiaceae bacterium
ATGATGGAGGCCATCGTGTCATTCACCTCGCCGCCGAGGAAGATGATGCGGTCCTTCAGCAGGCGGGAGTAGATGTCATAGGCACGCTCGCCGCGGCCGTCCGCCTCGATGACGGTGGGGACCATGTAGGCGTTCGATGGAGCGATGACGGAGGGAAAATCGTGGCTGGTGGGGATCATGAGGCGTGGAATCAAGAGGCGGGCGAGGGCCTTGTCAATGCAGGTGGCACGGAGAGATGGAAATGCGTGATCAGAGAACCTTGATCGTTATTTCTTTGAAAGCCACCGAGCCGGTGAGGCTGCCCTGGAGAGCGAGGGTGCCAGACATGAAATGTTGGTAAATACTACCCGGCGGAGGTGCCCAGTCCTTGGGCGGACTCCATTGGCTGACCTGCGTGGAGTCGATAAAAACCGTGAAGACACCGGAAAGGCAATGCACACGCATTTCCCGCCACACACCATCATGCAGCCTGTTCTCTGCGTTCGTTATAGTGGGAAAGAGGGCGCTTCTTGGTTCGAGGTTGCCGTCGAGCGGTGTGCCTTCGTCAAAGGTGGCCGCACCGAAAATGTAGCCGGTTCTGCTATCCGAGTTGATATGCACCTTCAGCGCCGATGTGGGGCGGCTGAGCAATGTGAACAGGTCTGGAAGGTGGAAACAAATGCCGGAACTCGGGGACTCCTCCGTACGAAACTTCATGGTGAGCTCAAAATTTCGCCACACGGGCACTGGCTCAGAACCTCCGGTGTAAACGAGATTGGCCTGCTTGCCGTTCGTCCTGATTTCACCATTGGTGACGCGAAAAGCGGATGGATCACCATAGATGTGCCAGCCATCCAGGCTCTTGCCATCGAACAAAGAGATGACCTGTCCGGGAGTCGTCAGCGTCCCATTGCTAGGTGCGGAAGCAAAGCTGGCAGGCACACTTAGGGCACGCTGTCTCCGACGGGAAGTTACATCCTCCAGTATGACACGGATTCTTGCGGCTTCGTCAGCCCGGCGTTGCACGAGAGCCTGTCTCTCGAGCGAGCTGAGCGCACGCAGGTCGGTGTCATAGTATGGCCGCGTGTTGAAGTTGCGTTGGTGGGTGTGTCCTGCCTCAGCCTTGCGGTAAATGTCCCGTAACTGAATCACGACCTTGGCTAGTCCCGGCGGGTCGATGCTGGGCATGAATTCATGGGTCTTGAAACGTTTTTGCTCCTCCTCCAGCTCCTTGGCATCCGAGGTCCGCCGAGCCAGCAAAGCCGCGTTAAACTCGTCTTCCAATTTTTTGAGGTATCCCGCACCAAGCTCTTTGATTTTGGCAGCATAGGGCACGTTGATTTTATCGTCGTAGGTATCTTGGAAGATACTATCCAGCATTTCAAGGCGCTGGCTCATGGTCAACATTTCATAGATGCTGGTCTTTGGAAACTCCTCGGCTACTGGAACCGGCTGCCTCGTTTTCGGCATTGTTGTCACCGGCATGCTCGGTGGCGTGGTGGGAGGGGTGACGACGGCCACGGGCTTTGGCGTGGGCACGGGAACCGGTTTCGGCGGCTCAGGGGTGAACACGGGCACGGGCGTTTCGACCGTTTTGGGCTCTTCGACCGGTGTTTCGGTGCTCGCAGGCTGATGAAGCACGGCCCAGCCGCCGCCCAGCACGATGACTGCCACGGCAATGACATACGGTAGTGAGGACGACCGCCTCGGCAGTTCCTCGAATACCTCCTCGTGATGCACCGGCGCTTTCGGCTGGCGCTGCAAATGCGCGGGCACCTTCCCACGGCCTGGCACTTCCTGCGCTGCCTGTCGCGGAATGGCGGAGCTGGATTGCTTGCCGGATTCCACGAGCGGCGTGGTAAGGATCACATCGAGATCACGGCGGATTTCACCGCTGCTTTGATACCGCTCCTCGCGGTCCTGCTCCAGCGCACGCCGCACGATGCGGTCAAAGCGCGGGTCCACGCCCGGCACCTTCTGCGAGGGCATCTTGAACATCCCACGCGGCAGATCACCCGTGAGCATCTGGTAAAGCATCACGCCCACCGCATACAG
>JBEIGR010000767.1:0-2027 GCA_040381795.1 Verrucomicrobiaceae bacterium
ACGGTCTTTGACACTGCCGAGCGGGTTCTTGAACTCGCCTTTGAGCGCGATGGTGGCCGGAAGGCCCGCGGTGATGCGATTGAGCTTCACAAGCGGCGTGCGGCCGATGGCCTCGATGATGGTGGTGAAGTAGGACATGGCTTGTGGAGGTTGAGTTTGGTGAGGTGGGTGAGTGGAGGGATGAAAGGCTTACTTCTTAGCCGCAGGCACGGGCGGCTCGCTGGGGAGGCGGGTCTTTTCCGTGCTCTCCACCTGGGTCACGCGGCCTTCATGCACGATGACCTGCACGGAGCCAAAACGCATGCCGGTGACTTTCTGCCGGACGATGTCCAGCCAGGATTCGATTTCGGTTTCGACAGTTTGCTGCGCCATGGTCTGCGGGGAGGTCTTCGAGGTTCGGGTGAGGTGAGGATTGCGATCTATGTATCATTTCACAATATACACTCTGCAAGTAGGATATAAGAAATTTCTGCCAGAAACATCCTTCCGGCAATTTTTGCTCGACAAACCAATTCCCCTGCTCCTAATCTATATCCACAAAGTATGATAACAGGCCGTGAGGATACAAGTCCAGCGGTTGCCCGTCCGAGACGGGCGTTCATGCAGCCCATGCTGGCGCCTCCCCGTGTAACGCTGGGTTGTGCTGTGCTGGCGACCGCAACAACACGGAGCCCGTTTCATCATGTCATCCACGCGCATATACATTTCCAAAACCGTCCCCACGCTGCTCGGCGTGCTGGCCGTGTGGTGCGTGTCCGCCGCTGAATCCCGCTCCCAGCAGCCTGGCGCTCCTTTGCAGAGCTTTTATGTACAGGAATACGAGGTCATCGGCGTGAAGAACCTGCCCTCCATCGAGGTGGAGCGTGCCGTGTATCCCTTTCTCGGCCCCGAACGCACCGTGGACGACGTGGAGAAGGCTCGTGCGGCCTTGGAGAAGGCTTATCGAGATCGCGGCTTTCAAACGGTGTCCGTGCAGATCCCGCGCCAGGATGCGCGGCGCGGCGTGGTCCTCCTTCAAGTGCTGGAGACGACCGTGGGTCGCCTCCATGTGAATGGATCGCGCTATTACGATCTCGAACGCATCAAAAAGAAAGCTCCCTCGCTCCAAGAAGGCACCTTGCCAGACTTCAAAAAGATCAATGAAGACATCATCGCGCTGAACCGCATGCCCGATCTGCGTGTGACGCCGGAACTGAAAGCAGGATCGACGCCGGGCACGGTGGACATCGACCTCAACGTCAAAGACACCCTGCCGCTGCATGGCAGCCTGGAGGTGAACAACCGCTACAACAGCGGCACCACGCCCTGGCGTGTGAATGCCGCGCTGCGCTATGACAACTTCTGGCAGCTCGGTCATTCTGTCGGCCTCAGCTACCAGATCGCCCCGGAGCGACCCGATGATGCGAGGGTGTTCTCCGGCTTCTACCTGGCCCGTTTTCCGAACACCGATGCCGTGAGCCTGCTGCTGCAAGGCTCGAAGCAGGACAGCGATGTCTCCACGCTCGGTGGCGCGGCGGTGGCCGGTCGCGGGAGCGTGCTGGGCATGCGTCTCCTCTTCAATGACCTGCCCAAGAAGGATGGCTTCTACCAGTCCCTGAGCTTCGGCATGGACTACAAGCAGTTTTCACAGGACATCACCGTCGGCGGTGCAGTCATCTCCGCTCCGGTGACCTATTACCCTTTCACTCTGAGCCACTCGGCGAGCTGGACGGCCGAGCATCACTCCACGGAGTTGAACTCCTCGCTCACCTGGCATTTCCGTCGTCTCGGCAATGACAACGCCGCCGCCTTCAACCAGCGACGCTTCAAGGCAGACGACGGCTTCTTCTACTTCCGTGGTGATCTGTCCCACACGCACGATCTTCCCGGTGATTTCGAGTTGTTTGCCAAAATCCAGGGCCAGATGGCCTCCGGGCCGCTCATCAACAACGAGCAGATCGCTGGTGGCGGCCTTGCCACCGTGCGCGGCTACCTCGAATCCACTGCGCTGGGAGACAGCGGCGTGTTTGGCACGCTGGAACTGCGCT
>JBEIGR010000768.1:0-2025 GCA_040381795.1 Verrucomicrobiaceae bacterium
CCAGTGGATGCGTGACAAGCCGCAGAAGCCCAAAGGCGACCGCCCGCAGTGGAGCATCCTCGATTTCATCGACTGGTGCGGCGACAACAACATCCCCGGTGCCGAGCTCACGAGCTATTTCTTCCCGCCAGAGGTCGATGAAGCCTTCCTGCTGGAAATAAAACGCCGTGCCTACCTGCGTGGCGTGCAGATCGCCGGCACGGCGGTTGGCAATAACTTCGCTCTGCCGAAGGGTGACAAGCTCAGCGAGCAGATCGCTTACACGAAGAAGTGGATCGACCATTCTGCTGTGATGGGAGCACCGCACATCCGCGTCTTTGCCGGAGCGAAGGAGAAAAGCCTCAGCGAAGAAGAAGCCGTCGCCAACTGTCTCGCGTCCTATCAAGAGTGCCTCGACTACGCGGGCAAGAAGGGCGTCTTCCTCGGTCTGGAGAACCACGGCGGCATCGTGGCCCTGCCAGACAATCTCGTGAAGATGGTGCAGGCCGCCAAAAGCCCCTGGGCGGGCATCAATCTCGACAGCGGCAATTTCCACACGGCCGATCCTTATGCCGACCTCGCCAAGATCGCGCCGTATGCCGTCAACGTGCAGCTCAAGATGGAGATCAAACGCGAAGGAGCCAAAGAATCCGAGCCGAGCGATGTGAAGCGCGTGATCCAGATCATGCGCGACGCGAATTACCAGGGCTGGTTTACGCTCGAGTTCGAGACGAAAGAAGACCCCTTCGCGAAGGTGCCGGAGATCTGCGACATGCTCAGGCCGCTGCTGGCTTGAGTGACGGCGACCGCTGCTGAATAAATGCTCTCGTTCTGGCGAACGAGCCGACAAAGCCGTGTAGGCGCATTCGCCAGAATGCGGCGGGTTTGGCAAGTAGCTCCAAAGACGCGTTGCCTTGGCCGCCGCTTCTACCGCTCCTTCTTCGGTCCCTTGCCCCTTACGCTCATGCGGAAGGGCACGCCGGGGGCGGGCCATTCATCGCGGATGACTTTTTCGAGGTAGCGTGTGTAGCCTTCAGTGAGCCTAGAGGCGCGGTTGGCGAAGAGGACGAAGTGCGGGATGGGGATGGCGAACTCCGCGGCCTCGTTCACCTGCGTGGCGTAAAGGAGCTTGAAGCTGTGCGTGCTGCGGCCGAGGGCACCGGGGGTGTTTTCGATGGCTTGCCCGAGCAGGCGGTTCAAAGCGCCGGTGCTGATGCGGTTCTGCGCTCCCTGGCGCACCTTTTCGACCTGCACGAAGAGCTTGCCGATGTGCTCCTTGTTCTTCGCGGAGATGGCGATGAGCGGGGCGTAGCTGAGGAAGAAGAACTCGCGGCGCATGAGCTCCTCCAGATGCTCGACGCGGTCTTTTTGCTTCCCGCTGGGATGGAAGAGGTCCCACTTGTTCATCACGAGGATGCAGGGCTTCCGCGTTTCCATGATGATCTGGGCGATTTTGCGGTCCTGCATCTTCGCACCGTCGGCGCAATCAACGACGAGGAGCACGAGATCGGCTCGTTTGATGCTTTGGATGCTGCGATCGACGCTGGAGATCTCCACATAGCTATCGAGCTTGGCCCGGCGGCGGATGCCGGCGGTGTCGATGAGCTGGTAGCGCTTGCCGTTGTAGGTGGCCTCAAGGTCCAGCGCATCCCGCGTGGTGCCGGCCACCTCGCTCACGATGGCGCGATCCTCGCCGAGAACGGCGTTCACGAGCGAGGATTTGCCTGCGTTGGGCCGGCCGACGATGGCGAGCTTCAAGGGGCGCACGTTGTCACCGGCGATGGCATCCGCTGTTTCGGTCGATTCCTTCAAATCGAGCTTCTCGGCGATCATCGCGATGAGGTCGTCGATGCCTTTGCCATGCGCGGCACTCACTTCGACGTAGCTTTCAAAGCCGAGACGGGCAAATTCGCCCGAGTGAAGCTTCCGCGAAGGGGAATCCGCCTTGTTGCAGACGAGGATGACGGGCTTCGTGGTGCGGCGCAGCTCGCGGGCGAGCGTGGCGTCGATGGTGGTGACGCCGTCCATGATATCGACGACGAAGAG
>JBEIGR010000769.1:0-2022 GCA_040381795.1 Verrucomicrobiaceae bacterium
ATCTGACTTCTCACGAGGGCGCTGGGATCGAGGACGAGTTCGAGTAGGAGGACGAGGACGAAGGAAGTGCGCGGCTACTTTTTAAGTTTCTTCTCGGCTTGAGCGAGCACCTCACGAAGAGCCGCGAGGTCGTCTTTCGAGACTTCTTCACGCTCCATGAGGCCGGCGACGAACGGGGTGAGTCGGCCGTTGAAGACGCGGTCGAGGAAACTGCGGCTTTCTTCGAGCTGGCAATGGTTTTGATCGACGGCGGGCGTGTAGCGGAACTCACGGCCGACGGCCTCGACGGCGAGCGCCCCTTTCTCCGTGAGTCGGCGGATGAGGGACTGGACGGTGCGCGGTTTCCAGTGCAGGCGGCCTTCGAGTTCACGAACGACCTCGCCGAGGGTGCTGGTGCCGCGTTCCCAAAGAACCTTCATGACGGTCCATTCGGCGTCGGAAATGCGGGGCGTGGCGGGGATGTCGTCTTCGTCGGGCATGAGGTAGGATTACAAGTGTGATCCGGTTGGCATTACGGATGCAATCCAAAGTTGGCAAGGGGCTTTTTACTCCGCACTATCCGCGCCCACATGACACCCGCCCTTCATCTCGCCCTCCGCTACGTGCTGCGTCATCGCATGCAGAGCGTGTTGTTGGCGGCGGCGCTGGGGCTGGTGGTGGCGCTGCCGCTTTGCCTGCGGGTGCTGGTGCGGCATGCGCAGGCTGATTTGCGTGCGAGGGCGGCCTCGACGCCGCAAATCGTGGGCACGAGAGGCAGTGCACTGGATCTGATGATGACGGCGCTGTATTTTAAGAAGGAGAATCTGGCGTCGCTGTCGCTGAAGCAGATGCCAGAGGGTGGTATCCCGCTGCATGTGCGCTTTGAGGCGCAGAAGGCCCCCATCGTGGGCACGGTGCTGGAGTATTTCGCGTTCCGTGGGCTGGCGTTGAAGGCGGGGAAGCAGATCACGAGGCTGGGGGATTGTGTGCTCGGGGCACGGCTGGCACGGGAACGCGGTCTGAAGCCGGGAGACGCGATCTTTTCGACGCCTGAGCAGACTTTCGATATGGCGGGCACTTACCCGCTTAAGATGCGCATCACGGGTGTTTTGACCGCAAACAGCACGCCGGATGATGATGTGGTGTTTTGCGATCTGAAGACCGCGTGGCTCATCGAGGGGCGTGCGCATGGTCACGATGATGTGAAGGGCACAGATGTGCTACAGGAGGAGGACCATAACACGGTGGCCAATGCGGCGGTGAGGATGTTTCAGGAGGTGGCGGAGGCGAATTTGAACTCGTTCCATTTTCATGGCGACACAGGCGATTATCCGATCAGCGCCGCGATCCTGCTGCCGCCTGATGCCAAGACGGAGGCGCTGATGGCGGGGCAGTATGCGAAATCGAAAACGGTGCAGCTGATCCGCCCTCGCGATGACATGGAGGGTCTGCTGACCCAGCTCGTGCGGCTGGAAGGCTTTGCCACGACGATGCTGATGACGACAGCGGGCGCGGCGTTGTTTGTTTCGGCGTTGGTGTTTGCGCTGTCGTTCCGGTTGAGGAAGCGGGAGTTCACGACGTTGGAGGACATCGGGGTGTCACGGGTATCACTGATCTGTGTGAAGAGCTTGGAAATCGTGCTCATCGCGTTGTTTGCGATGGGGATCGCCGCCTTGCTTTATGGGGCGGCGGTTTGGGCAGCTCCGCTGATCATGCGGATGGCTGTATGAGGCATCTCGTTTGTTGGGACGAAAAATGGTGCGCGGTGCAGGGTTCGAACCTGCGACCCTTGCCGTGTGAAGGCAATGCTCTACCACTGAGCTAACCGCGCGGGGTGGGGGCGCAGTCTTTAGGCGGAGTTGTGACATTGGGCAAACGGAAATTCAGCTTCGGCGAAGACGAAATTGCCGCAGGTAATGCAGGGGCGTCATGCCCATGTGCCGGTGAAAATGCTGGGTGAAGGCGCTTTGATCGCAGAAGCCAAGCTCGCGACCTACTTCGGCGATCTGAGCGCTCTCTTTTTGGAGGGCTTCGCAGGCGGCC
>JBEIGR010000770.1:0-2022 GCA_040381795.1 Verrucomicrobiaceae bacterium
CACAAAGGGAGGAACGGGTATCACGATGAATGCTTGGTGTCTTTGTGACTTTGTGTGAGCTTCAGCTTTCGGGGCAGGAGGTGCATTCGGTTACAGTGCTTTGGTCTGCTTATTGGATGCAGCGCCATTCGACCCGACTTTTTCACCTACGCAAAGCATGTCGCCTTCGCGCCTCAAACTACAGAAGGAATGTCGCGTGACAGCAGCGAGGAGTGTATGGAGATTTTGGGATGATTCCTCTTAGCGCATTGAATACAATTCCGGTCGAGCAAACCCAGCCTGGCCTCCTTAAGGTGCTTTTGATCCCACTGGGGTTCGCCGCCTTGCTTATTTTACGCAATTTTGAGATCGATGATGACGTAACAGCGAAGGAGGCGGTTGTAGAAGATTGACCCCGTGAGATAAGCACTCATTTCGCTCTTGGGCTGTCGAAGCTGGTATCTCACGAGGCAGGGATCGACGAAGTAGTGATCCTCATCGAAGGTGAAGCGCTTCTGGCGGGCCTCGAAGAGGAAGCCTTTACCGAGTTCGAGCAGAAAATGCTCCAGCCGGTCGATGATGGCCTGCTCAAGATCCGTCTCGGAGTAGCCGGATTTTTCCTCCAGGCCCAAAAACTCGAGCACCAGCGGCTCCTTCAACAAATCCTCCGGCCTCACGATCACCTGCCCTTCCTTGGCGAGCTTGCGGATGCCGTCCTTGTCCCGACTAAGCGCCAGCCGCTCCTAAAGGCAGGAGGCCTTCAGCTCCGGCACAGACCATCCAGCATTCGTGGCCTCGATCTCGTAGAAACTGCGTACGTCGGGGGACGTTGATGGTCAGGAGCAGGACGTAGTGGGTCCAACTGAGGGTGAAGGGGTTTCGAGATTTCCGAATAGGCTTCTCGGAAATCGCTAATTGGTCAGTCGCCGACTGACCAATCTGAAGAGGCACCAATTTCCCAGTAGGCTGCTGGGAAATCTGGACTCGGCTCTCCCACTCCAGGAAGAACTTCCTCATGTATTCGAGATTCGAACGCGAGAACCCTCTCCCAAACTCTTCCGTCAACTTTGCCGAAAGCTCCTTCAACAGCTCCGCACCATACGCCGCCCTTTTCGCGCCTTTTTGCTCATGCTCGACGATGCGGCGGCCGATTTCGAAGTTGGTCATCACCTGGAAGGTGTCCACGATGGTGGCGACGCCGCGCCGAGCGCTCTGGATGAGCTGGCGGACCTCCGTGAGCAGGCCTTTGAGGCTGTCCGACTTGGGTTTGGCCGAGGTGGTGGCTTTCTGGATGGCGGGCTTCTTTTTCATCACGCGGTTCAGACTACGCCAGATGGCGGGAATTTGGCAAGATGCGGATTGATGGTGGCGAGCTCGATCCATCTCGCCTTCGGCCATTCTGCCCCAAGGCCGTATTCCATCCGCCAGATCATCCTTGTTGCTGCCTCCAGTTGAGTCCAAAGGAGGGCGGATGAATGCATTCTTCAATGACCTGGGCCGTCAGGTGCTCGCGCAGTGGAAAAAGGTGAACTTCTCCCTGGAGAAGTTCCCCGCCATCGCACGCAAGGCTCTCGCAGCTCGCCCTCCGAGCAAGCACGTCGCTCTGCCAGAGCTGATGCGGGAGTATCTGCTTAACGATGAGCAACCGCTCCAGTCGATGCCCGGCTTTGGACAGCCGGAACTCATCGCCTACGAGCACCCGCGCTTTTACATTCAACTGCTCTTCTGGCTCGATGGCACCACAGACATCCATCAGCACGAGTTCTCCGGCGCGTTTCACGTCATGCACGGATCGAGCATCCACGCGCACTACACCTTTGAAAACGCCCGAAGCGTCACGCCGCATCTGCGCGTGGGAGATGTGCGCATGAAGCAGATCGAGCTGCTCGAAACCGGCCGCATCGTGTCCATCGTCTCCGGGCAAAGCTGCATTCATTCCCTCTTCCACCTCGATAGCCCGTCCGTGACCGTCGTCCTGCGCACGCACAATGACCCCGGCACCGGCCCGCAGTTCAACTACCTGCCACCCCACCTCGCGGTGGA
>JBEIGR010000771.1:0-2018 GCA_040381795.1 Verrucomicrobiaceae bacterium
AGCAGGCCGAAGATGAGGAAAACCCACTTGTAGTGAAGCCCGAGTCCCGCTTTGCCCTCACCACCACTCGCCAACATCCAGCCGACGAGCAGCGGTGTGAAAGCCCCACCCCAGCGGGCGCTCAGCCACAAGATGCCCTGTGCTTTGACGCGCTCGGACGCCGGAAACCAGTTGGTAAAAGCCTTCGTGATGTTCGGAAAACAACCCGCCTCGCCCATGCCAAAGAAGAACCGGCTAACCACCAGCGACGCCAGATTCCAGGCCCAACCCGTCGCCACCGTGAAGATGGACCACATGCCCACCACCCGCATCAGCACCTTGCGCGGCCCGATGCGATCCCCGAGCCAGCCGCCAGGAATCTCAAACAACGCATAAGCCCAACCAAACGCCGTGAAGGCATAGCCCATCTGGATCTTCGTCAGCCCCAGATCCTCCTGCATCGTCGGAGCCGCCTGCGAAATGCAGACGCGATCCACATAAGTGATGATCGCCAAAGTGACGGCGAAGAAGAGCACGACTCGGCGTGCTTGAGAGGGAGGAGGATTAGTCATGAAAATGGAGTGCGGTCGTGCTGTGTAAGACATTCATTAACGAACCCAGATGGCTTTTCCTGTTCCACCTTTCGGCGTGGTCTTGGGGTAGTCGGGGTTGGGTTTAAGCTCGATGACCTTCACGACTTGCTCGATGGGCAAATCGGCCTTCGAGTCGCGAATGCGCACGTCGGTGATGCTGACGTTGCGCACGGTGCAGTCGAGGTCGGGGGAGAAAATTTCTGTCCAGCGCGAGGGATCGGTGCCGGGCGCACCCTTGTAGGTCATGGACTTCGGGCCGAGTTCGAGGAGGCGGTGGTCTGTGGCGGGAGCAAACAGCAGCTTCACCTCGCGGATGGTGAGTCCGTCGGTGTTGGCGTGGACTTGGATACTGCCGGGGCGATTGAAGGTGAGGTTTTCAAACACGATGTTCTTCAGGGTGCCGATGCCGGCGCTGAAGTCGTTGTCGCGCCCAACTTCAAGGTTGGGCTGGTCGTAGAGCTTGAAGTCGCGGATGTCGGTGATGCCGCGCATCGTGATGTCGTGGATGGGGCAATCGAGCGTGGTGCCGTCGCTGAAGCGCTTCACGCCGGGCAGCAGGCGGATGGCATCGGTGCCGTGTTTTTCAATGGGTGCGCCGGTGATGTGCTCGATGGTGAGATGATGAATGGGACCGAACGTGACATTGTATTGCCGCCAATCCCATGCGGTGAGCGAGACGGGATCATCATGCGAATCGCCGCTCACGTTACGGATAATCCCATCGCTCGCGGGGCCATCGACATGCACGCCATCGCGCCCATGTTGATCAAGGGTGAGGCCATCGACGGTGAAGTCGCGGATGTTGCCAAGATGAATGGCGAAGGCCTTGCTCTGGCGCACGGTGACATTCCGCACCGTCACGCCGCGGACGTTGTGCAGTAGGATGACGCCGTGCGTGCCGGGCACGGGATTGCGTTTCGCGGAGTGACCGCGTTGGTTGCCGTTGGCGTCCTTAGCCAGATTCAAGGTCGTCCAGATGCCGCCTTCGATGATGATGCCGGTGTCAGGCTGCGTGTCCTCGGGCACTGGTTGGTCTGCAAAGCCGACGACATGCTCGTTGCGCACCATGCAGGTGTTGCTCCCGGGTTTGAGGCGAATCTCGGCGGTCGGATCGGCGCTGAGTTTTTGACCGGATTTCAAGACGAGCGGGCCATCGAGGTAATAGGGCTTTGCTTGTGCCGGAATGTGCAGCGTTCCCTGGGCGTCCAGTGTCGCTTGCATGGCCTGCGTCCACACTTCGGCGGTGACGTTGCGCGTTTCGGCTTTGCCGGAAGCATCCGGCCACTGCTCGGTCCAGGTCTCGGTGCGGACGAGTGGCTGGAAATCGGATAGCTTCTTGGCGACCGGTGTTGGTGGCTTGTCCGACAGCTTGAGAAAGCCCAGCGACACGAAGAACTCGTCGAGCTCGCGAATGGTGCGGTGGAAGCATCGAGTGGCTTCCTCGCG
>JBEIGR010000772.1:0-2014 GCA_040381795.1 Verrucomicrobiaceae bacterium
AGATGCTCTCACCGGGCTGGATGGCAGTGCAGGGCTGGCTTTCCCAAGGCACCACTTTGAGTTCCTCAAAGCCCGCCAGGCTCGAAATGGCGAAGTAGCCGCGCAAATCGAGCTCGCCATTCACTTCGTAGATTTGTGGGCCTTTGGAGCCGCAAAGCTCGCGGATGACCTTTACCAGGTTTCGCGGGGCACCGGCCTCGATCTCGATGCGGATGGCCGCGCCGCTTTGGCGCTTCTCCAGGATGGCTTCCATCTCGCTGGCGAGGTCAAAGGCACCTTCGTCATCGAGTGTGATGTCCGTGTTTCGGCTCACGCGGAAGCGGGCGGTGGCGGTGACTTTTTCGGAGGGGAAGAAGTCGCCGATGAAGAGGCTGACGACGTCCTCGACGTTCATGTAGAGGTGCTCGCCGCCTTCAGGATCGGGCACGGGGATGTGGCGCGGCAGCGTGGGGGCCTGCGGCAGCACGAGGATGGCATTTCGCTTTTCAGTTTGGCCGTTTTCGCCGCTCTGCACGGTGCAGATGATCACGATGTGCAGTGCGGGGATGTTGGCGCGGGGCTGCTCGGCATCCAAAGCCACGGGCGAGAGCACCGGAGCGATGTGCTCGACAAAGTAATCGTGCAGATGCGTTCGCTGGCCGGTGGTGAGTTCGGAGGCGGTGAGGCGGCGGATACCCTTCTCGCGCAGCATCGGCAAAAGCTGCCCGTTGAGGATCTCATACTGGCGAGCCACAAAGGCTCCGGCCTGCTGCTGGATCTGCTCCCAAAGCTGCGTCGGCGAGAGACCGGCGTTGTCCTTGACGCGTCTACCTTGCTCCCGCATCGCCTGAAGGCCGCCCACGCGGACCATGAAAAACTCGTCGAGGTTCGACGCGGTGATGGCGATGAACTTCACCCGCTCGAGCACCGGCAGATCGGCACGGGCGGCCTCGTCCAGCACGCGGGAATTGAAGGCCAGCCAGCTCAGCTCGCGGTTGATAAAGTGTTCTTCAGTGAAGACGAATTTCGGGGTCTCTGTCGGTGGCATCTGTCCCGTCATCATGGGGCGGGGCAGGGCCGTGGCAAGTGACGTTCAGCGAGGAGGCTCACATCAAAAGCGAACGCCTTCAGCCAGCAGCGAGCGCCGCACTAGGACGGTCTCCATTCGGTTGATGGAAAGCACGTTGATGGTCACACGTCCCACCGGTGTCCTGCCGATCAGCTTCGGGCCGGACCAGATGAAGTGTTCTTTCCATGTGTCTGTTCGAGGATTGAACAGACGAGCCATTTGACCGGTTTTCACGTCCAGTCCGGCCAAGTTGGGGCCTTTGTGGGAATTGCAGCGAAAACAAGCCCAGCACAGATTTTCAGCTAGGGATACTCCGCCATGTTTCTCTGCGACAATATGGTCTGCTTGAAACCGAAGTTCGGCCACCTCCTCCGGCAAATGGCAGTATTCACAGCGGAAATTCGCCCGTTCTCGGATCAATCTTCGGAGGCGGTGATTCATGCCGCGTCATTCAACGAGTGCCGGCTAGGCTCCTCCGAGCCTTGGACTTGAGAAACTCAAGCGCCGTGCCGACGCTGCGATAGCTCTCCAGTTCCGCCGATTCTGCATCGGTCAACTGGCCGCTAGCGGCACGGTTGGTGAGGGCATCGGCGCGATCCAGATCACGTTTGCTGAGCTTCAGGCCGAGCAGAGCCTTGGCAGAGCTAGGATCGAGCGTGCGGCGAGACGGCTGGATGGCACGTTCCCAGATCGCGATGCTGTTTGGAGGCGAGGCGGTGATCATGGGGCAGTTTAGCAGTGTGAGAGTTGATTTGGCAACCGCGAAGCCACTCACTTCCTCCTCTCCAGCCGGAAGGCGAGAGCGGCCAGAAGGAAGGTGCCAGCGATCATGAGGGTGCTCAGGGCGTTGATCATGGGCAGGTTGCGGCCTTTCATCATGCTGGCGACGCGCAGCGGCAGCGTGGTGGTGCCGGGGCCGCTGACAAAGAAGGTGATGACGTAGTCGTCGATGGACAGCGTAAAGGC
>JBEIGR010000773.1:0-2008 GCA_040381795.1 Verrucomicrobiaceae bacterium
CCTGCGAACAATGAGAGCAAGCCTGACGACGCGGAGGCCTACAACGCCGTCGCACTGCAAGTCATGCACAAACACCAGATCCCAGTGAACGACCTCTACCGTTTCGTGAGTAACAGTCAGTTGCCCATGCAAGGATGCCATTTCCCCCGCGAGGCCTCCGAGCGACTCGGCAATCAAGTCGCCGGGCAGCTACTTGATGCCGTTTCCAGAAATTGACTTCATTCCTCTGGCAGTCCTCACCACCCTAGACTTGCGCTAACAATGGCCCTCCCGTCCATCCGCACCATCATGAAACACCTCCTCATCAGCACACTCCTCCTCAGTAGCCATCTCCTCGCCGCCGAACCACAGCGATATGACCTCACCAAACGAGCGAGCGAGATCGACCCGCGGGCAAAGGAGCACGCGGAGATCAAGTTCAACTTTACGGATGACAAGGGCAAACCCGCTGACCTCCAGCATGCCGTGGTGGACACCCGCGTGCCTTCGCAGGGCAAGCTCGTGATCTGGCTCATGGGCCACAATCAAGGGCTGTTTGAGCGCATCTCCAGCTATGGCTATCACGGCATCCAGCCTCATTACTCGAACGGTTGGTTCGCAGGCCTCACGAAGACTCAATACGAGGATGGCAGCGGCACGGCGATCGGGAAAGTCCGCTTGGAAGCCGCGACGGGCGAGGATTTCAGCCCGCTGGTGAGCATCCCGAAACCCGATGGCATGATGGAACGATCCTTGCAGTTCGTGAAGTGGCTCGTCAAAGAGAACCCGGACGGAAAATGGGAGCAGTTCCTCACCGCAGATGGCAGCGGCCTGCGATGGGAAAAGGTCATCATGAGCGGCATTTCGCATGGCAGCACCACAGCGGCCCGCTTTGCCATGCATCAGAAGGTGGACCGCGTGGTCATGTTCTCCGGCCCGCGCGACAACACCGAGACCTGGCAAGGTGCCGCCTCTGCCACGCCATCGAACCGCTTCTTCGGCTTCACCCATGTGCTCGATGGGGGCTGGGTCGCGGATCACTACTGCCGCTCCTGGCAATTGCTGAAACTGCACGATCACGGTCCCATCGTGAACATCGACTCCGCCAAGCCGCCCTATGGCAACACGCGCCGCCTCATCACCAACATCGACGTCAAGAACAACGCCGGGCGCGCCCACACCATTGTCGTGCCCGGCGGCAAGGACGCGATGGGCCAGTGGGTTTACGACGAGGTCTTTCGCTACCTCTTCACCCATCCCGTGGATCAAAGCGGCCCCGCCGTGCCAATGGATGCCGACTGCGAGATGGTTCAGCAGCCGAAGTGATGGCGAAAACCAGGAATCAAGACTCCAGAACCATGAAACCCACCCTCACCGTTGCCTGCATCTCTTTGAAAGCAGCTTGGCAGGCTGTTTTCCTTCGCTCGGCTCTCACCGCCCTGTTGCTCGCGCCACTCGCAGCGCTCCACGCCGCCGACAGCGCTCCCACTCCTGGATCGTGGAGCGACGACTTCTCTGACGCGGCTGCCTTTGCTGGGAACTGGCGGCCGTATGGCTTTCTCGCTATCGGCATCGATGTCAAACATCCGCTCGGGAAAACCGTCAGCGGCAAGGACGCGCGTCCCGAATGGTGGCAGATCGTGGATGGGGCGTTGCGTGGTCAGTGTTTCCCGGAGGAGAAGCATCCGCCCGGTCTGCGCCGGGCCATCAGCGGGAAAGACATTCGCGTGAGCTGTCGATTCAAACTCGCAACCGAAGGGCAGATGGGCATCAGCCTCGGAGGGCCGAATCCAGTCGTGGAGAAAGACTTCAACGTCGCCGGGCTTCACATCCGTCCTGACCGAATCACCGCGTGGGACAACGATGTCCTGCACCCGAAAGGCTCTCCCGAGGCTGCAGAGTTGAAAAAGCAGGGTATCTGGAACCGCAAGTTCATCTATGCCAAGACCGAGAAGATCACCATCGATCCGGACATCTGGCACGATCTTGTGCTTGAACTGGAAGGCAAAGAGCTGCGCGCCATCATCGA
>JBEIGR010000774.1:0-2000 GCA_040381795.1 Verrucomicrobiaceae bacterium
GGAGTTTAGGCCTAACCCTCGACACCGCATGAATCCCGCTTCGCCAAGGCTGAACCTGCACCGCACCACCAGCGGTGCTGGCCCTGTCTTGTTGATGCTCCACGGCGTCACGCGTTGCGAAGCCGATTGGGAACCGCTGCTCCCGGCCCTCGCAGCACATTGGAAGGTCATCGCCCTCGATCAACGCGGTCACGGGACTTCCCCGCGAGCCGGGAGCTATCTCGTCACCGACTACATCGCCGATGTCGTACGCTTGGTGCAGGAGGAAACCGCCGACCCCGTCGTCCTCTTCGGGCACTCTTTGGGTGCGATGGTGGCCGCAGTCGTCGCGGCGGAACTGCCCGATCGAGTGCGCGGCACCATTCTTGAAGACCCGCCCTTTCACACCATGGGAAACCGCATCGCGGGCAGTGCGTGGCAGGCGCAGTTCACTGGCATGAGAGAGGCCGCACGAAAGCGCGGCAGCGTGGAAGAAATCACCGACACCCTCGCAGACATCCGCCTCCCAGCCAGCGGCGGCGTTTTCAAACGCCTCGGCGACCTACGCCACCGCGCCTCGCTGGCGTGGAGTGCGCAATGCCTCAGCCAACTCGACCCCGAGGTGCTCACGCCCGTCATCGAAGGCCGTTGGCTCGACGGCTACGATTTCCCTGCCGCGCTCTCCCGCGTCCGTTGCCCCACCTTGCTGCTCCAGGCCGATCCCTCTGCGGGTGGTGCGCTCACAGACGCCGATGCCGAGACCCTCAAGTCCATCATTTCCACCTGCCAGCATGTTCGTTTCCCCGGCTGCGGTCACAACCTGCACCGTGACCGACCGGAGGAAGTCCTGCAAGCATTGCGAGAGTTCACCGCCTCATTCCAGTTCTCAGACAACACACCCGCCAACCATCACCCATGAAATCGTCCGTCCGTCTTCATCTCGGCCTCGTCTCTTTGGCCATCCTGCTGTCTGGCATAACGCTGGCCGCAGCCGAATCGCCGCCCGCGAAAAAGAAGATTGTCCTCATCGCGGGCAAGAAAAGTCACGGTCCCGAAGGCAACCGCATCCATGACTATCCTTGGACCGTGAAACTGCTCAAAGTGCTGCTCAGCCGCTCCAACATCAGCGATCAGGTCCGCGCGGAAGTTCACTTCAATGGCTGGCCGCAGGATGAGCACACGCTCGATGATGCGGACACGATCATGATTGTCTCTGACGGGCGTGATGGGGACAAGTTTGAGGAGGCGCCGCATTTCCTCAATCCCGCCCGCACCGCCGTCATCGAGCGCCAGATGAAGCGCGGCTGCGGCTTCGTCACCTTTCACTTCTCCACCTTTGCCTCGGAAGCGAACCGTCGGCAGATTCTGGAATGGAGTGGTGGCTACTTTCAATGGGAAGCGCAGGGCCTGCGAAAGTGGTATTCCGCCATCAAGGTGCTCGACGCGGAACTGGCGCTACCGACACCCGGCCACGCCATTATGAATGGCGTGACCCCGTTTCGATTGAAGGAGGAATTTTATTACAACCTGCGTTTCGATCCTTCCGACAAAGCCCTCGTGCCTCTGCTCGCCGTGCCCACGCTGCCGGGCCGTGATCCCGATGGCCATTGGGTGGCCTGGGCGAGAGAGCGTGCGGACGGCGGACGTGGCTTTGGCACCAGTTGCGGCCACTTTTACGACAACTGGACGAACGACGGCTTCCGCAAGTTGATGCTCAATGCCATCGCCTGGTCAGCGCATGTGAAAGTGCCCGCGAATGGTGTCGAATCAGCCTACCTCGAACACAACGAGATCACCGCTGCGTTGGGCACGGACAATCCGTCCATCTTCGACCGTCAGAACATCTCAGCGTTGTGGATCGCGCCTCCATGGGATGCGAAAAAGCGCGGACCGGAGGAACGGATGCAGATGTTGAAGGAGCTTGGCTTGAGCAAGTTCGCCTACAACGGGGGCAGTGCGGTCGATGCGGAAATCGAAGCGGCGAAGAAGCACGGCATCGAGATCGCCGCATGGTGGTATCC
>JBEIGR010000775.1:0-1987 GCA_040381795.1 Verrucomicrobiaceae bacterium
CTCTGCGTGGCCCCTTCGCAGGATGGCGATTGGTCCATCGAACCCGGGAAGCCGCATGTGTCCAAATACCGCCTCCTCGTTTTCGATGGCAAACCGGACGCGAAATGGATTGAAGCACAATGGCAGAGCTACTCGCAGAATCCCTGACGGTCATCCCGTCTGCGATTGATCCATCCCGTCACAAAACTCGAGAAACGACCGCACCTCTTCATCCGTCGCAACTCCCGCCACGATTTGACCAGCGAGACTGCGGATGATGTAGGCCTCTTCGGCGGGTAGGGCGAGGTTTTTGATCACCAGAGCGATGATCGAGGCGAAGGTATTGCCGTTGTAAAAGCAAAAGGGAGCCTTGCGGTGGCATCGTCGGCACAGGTCCACCGCCTCGTCCAAACGCATGTTTTGTGTGTGCTGAAGCAGCCAGAGTTCTTTTGTCTCCGCATGACCATCGGAGGTCGGCTTGTGCATGGCATTCTTGGCCGCGCAAAGCACGGCATTCTGAGCTGTGACGATCTCCCAGGTGTAGTCAGCCAGCCAAGCTTGCTTCGCCGTCATAATTCACTTTGCTTTCTGGTGGGTGGAATCCTTGATCTTCTTCAGTTCCTCCACCCCCGCGCTTTTCAAATAGCCTTTCCCTGTCTTGGCATACACGGGCTCCGCAGCGAAGCGGTCCTGCATGGCCAGTCCCTCAGCCATCAGTTCCTGAAACAGGGGACTGTTCAGTAGTTTCGGATCAATCTTCGTCGTATCCATGCCCTGAGTTTATCTTCCGCCGCCTTTCTCTGCAATCCTTCATTCAAAGCCTTCCCTTGCTGGTTTGAGCTACCGAGAGGCAAAATCAAATTCCGCGGCTTCTCCGATTCCATCAGTCACGGCCCAGCTTGATGCGATACTCCACCCAGGGATCAATCAGCGCTGTATCGCTTCCGATACGCCCCCGGCGTGGTGCTCATGGCGCGGGTGAATTCTCGGCTCATGTGACTGTGATCGCTGAATCCGCTCTCCAGGGCGATCGTGGTGATGGTCTCGTCGGTCTCGACCAGGAGTTGGCAGACTTTGCCGATGCGAAACTGACGGAGGTAGGCAGAGGGTGTGAGCTGAAAGGCCTTCTTGAAGTGCCGCTGAAAACCCCGAACGGACATGCCCGCAAAGCGGGCGAGATCCTCCACCGCCACGGGAGAGGCGAAGTGATCTCGGATGTGCTCCAGCACCGGGGTGAATTGAACAAAGGGCGAGGCGATGCTGGCGGCCTTTTGCAGATCTCGGGAGATGCCCGCAAGCCCGACCACGCGGCCATCCTTGCCTCGCAGAGGAATCTTTGACGTGACATACCAGTCGGGACTGGCGGGATGGCGCATCACCATCTCCACCCGTCCCCAAATTTCCTCTCCGGCGAGCACCCTTTGATCGTCGCGTGTGTAATGATCGGCCAGGTAGGCCGGAATGAAATCATGATCGGTGCGGCCGAGAACGCCCTTGGGATCAGCGAAGCCGTGCGCGAGATGCATGATCCGGCTGGCATAGCGGTAGATGCCCTGCGCGTCCTTGATGAAGAAGCGAGTGTCCGCATACGCATCGAACAGGCGCAGTTCATACCCGGGCGCGAGTTGGGCGAGGAAGTCGGCAGGCAGTGGCAGCGTTTGGGGCATTCCCCATCTAGAACGCTTCATTCCGATCCGGCTGGCAATCTTTTGGCGCATACGTCCACAAATCCGGCGTTTGAATCCAAGCGGTCACCGGCACGCGGTGGCAAAATGAAATTCCATCCAGCTTAGCAACGATCCCCGAAGCAGCTCAACCACCTACCACCCTATGGCCATCACTTTTCTGAAATCTGGTAAACCCGAAATCGAACGCGCCGAAGACGACACCAAAGTGCGCGGCATTGTCGAGAGCACCTTGGCGGACATCGCTGCGCGTGGCGATGAAGCGGTGCGTGAGTTGTCCGTTAAGTTCGACCGCTACGACCCGCCCTGCTTTAAGCTCAGCC
>JBEIGR010000776.1:0-1975 GCA_040381795.1 Verrucomicrobiaceae bacterium
TGCTCAGCGATCTCCACATCGCCCTCGATCCCGGCCACATCGGCGGCGGCTACGGCCGCATCGAGGAACGCTTCCTCAGTTTCCAGCCGAATGAATCCATCCAGGAGGGCGATCTCAGCCTCGTCACCGCCCAGATGCTCGCCGAGCGTCTGAAGGCCCTCGGTGCTTACGTCACGCTCGTTCGCGAGAATTCGGAACCCGTCACCAAAGCCCGCCCGGCCACGCTGCGCGAAGCCGCCTTGAAAGGCCTCCGAGAAGCTGGCTTCCCCGAGCCCAAGGAAAGCTACGACGGCCTCACCGGCGATGCCAAACTCCTCACCGTGCAGTGGCAGAGCGAAAAGCTCTTTTACCGCGTCAGCGAGATCCACGCCCGCGGCAAAAAGGTGAACACGCAGATCAAGCCTGATCTCGTCCTCTGCCTCCACTACAACGCCGAAGCCTGGGGAAATGCCACCTCACCGCAGTTTTCGCCGCAAAACCACGCGCATGTCCTCGTGAACGGCTGCTACTCACCCGCCGAGCTCGAGCAGGCCGATGTTCGCTTCGAGATGTTTCACCGCCTCTTCTCCCGCATCCATGAGGAGGAAATCCCGCTCGCCGATTCCGTCGCTGAAGGCCTTCTCAAAGCCACCGGCCTGCCGCCCTACATTTACACCACGCCGAATGCCCGCCGCGCCGGTGCCAATCCCGCCGTCTATGCGCGGAACCTCCTCGCCAATCGCCTCTACGACTGCCCCGTTGTCTATCTCGAGCCCTTCGTCATGAACCACGAGGAAACCTACCGCCGCCTGCTCGCTGGTCATTTCGTCGGTCGCACGCTCATCGCCGGGCGTCTCCAGACCAGCGCCGTCGAGGAATACGTCTCCGGCATCGTGGACGGCCTCGTGGCCTATTATCAAAAGCATCGCAAGCCGCTATGACCATGCTCATCGCAGGCTGCGGCTTCGTCGGCGAGCGTGCGGCAGATTTGCTGCATGCCGCCGGGCACACCGTCATCGGCCTCACCCACAGCGACGCCTCCACTGAGCGACTCCGCGCCGCCAAACCCTGGCGTGTCGAAGCCTGCGATATCTCCAGCGACACCTCCGTTCGCGAACTCGCCGCGAAAATCACCCCGCAACCAGTCGATGCCTTCATTCACTGCGCCAGCTCCAGCCGTGGCGGAGCCGAGATGTATCAAAGCGTCTATGTGAATGGCATGCGGCACCTCCTCGCCGCCTTTCCCGGAGCCTTCCCGCTCTACACCGGCAGCACCAGCGTCTTCCCGCAGATCAACGGCGAAACCGTCGATGAAACCAGCTTTGCCGATCCCGACCGCGAAACCGGCCGCCTACTCCGCGAAGCCGAAAACCTCGCTTTGAACGCCGGAGGCTGCGCCGGACGACTCGCTGGCATTTATGGCCCCGGACGCTCCTTTTTGCTCAAAAACCTCCTCGAAGGCAAAGCCGCCATCGAGGGCAATGATGGCCACGGACGCTTTTTGAATCAAATCCATGCCGATGATGCCGCCAGCGCCCTCGTGCATCTCGTCACCCATCGACTCAGCGGCATCTACAACATCGCCGACGACCAAAAAGTCACCCAGCGGGACAGTTACCTCGAGCTCTGCCGCCTTTTCGGCCTCGCCATCCCACCCGCTCGCGAACCCGATCCCAATCGCAAACGCGGCTGGAGCCACAAACACGTCTCCAACGCCAAGCTCCGTGCCAGCGGCTGGCAGCCGCGTTATCCGACCTACCTCGACGCCGTCCAAAACGATCCCGAACTCGCCAGCAGCATCCTTCAATCCGTGATCGACGAAGCCGCCGCGCCGCTCCCGCGCCAGCCCAACATTATTCTCATCGGCCTCATGGGCAGCGGGAAAACCACCGTCGCCCGCATCGTCTCCCAGATGATCGGCTTCCAGTGCATCGATACCGACCAGCTCATCTTCGAAACCGCCGGTCAAAGCATCCCCGCCATCTTCGCCGCTGAA
>JBEIGR010000777.1:0-1972 GCA_040381795.1 Verrucomicrobiaceae bacterium
CCAGGCTGTAGGAGAGCATCAGCAGCCGTCGATCTTCGCGCAGGGATTGCCACTCGGGCTTGCCCGGAGGCAGCTTGAGTTCAGGATCGTGATACAGGCCCAATGAGTTCGTGGGGTAGTTCGAGGCCATCCAGAACAACTGCGAGCGTTCATCCCAAACGATGTGAAACTTGCATTGACCGCCGGGCACCGGGTAAAGCTGTGTGAAGGTGAGCTTGAGCGTGCGGCCCTCCCGCGTTACATCGAACACGGCGGCCATGTTCGCCGTGGCGTAACGATTGATCACCGCGCGGGCGATGACTAGCAGCCTGCCACCCACGTTGACGACATTGCCTTCGAGGCAACGCATGGGCGAACCATCGCTAAAGGTGCCCGACATGATTTCCTGCGGTATCGGCATCACCACCGCCTCGGACGCGATCCACGCCTCCGGATTGAGCAGCCCTTTCTTCAGTTCACAGGCCGCCACTCCCATGTCCTCAAAGGCGCGGCCATTACCCCAGTAGAGCCACCCGTCCTGAACCACCATGCCAAGCTGAATGTTCCAATGTTTGCGCGCAGGATCTGCCTTGATCACCTCGACCGGTTCGGTCCAGCTCGTGCCCTCGTCATCGCTGGCGCTGACCCAAACGCCCTTGAAGCTCTCGATCTGCAAGAACATGTAGAGTCGGCCTTCATGGACGTAGAGTGTGGCTTCGGACCAGGGCTTCTCGCAGACCTTGGTCCACGTCTTCCCTCCATCCTTGCTGCGCGAGACATAGATGGCGCGGGTTTTCTTTTTCCGACCCCAGACCGGCGCAGCCACGACAAGGCAACCATTCGGCAGGATGGTCATGGCCGGATCGTGGATGAAGTGGTTCTCGTTCGGCACCTGGGTGACCACCACGTAGTCCTGGCCGAGCGACTGGTTCAGTGGCGTCCGGGATTTGTCCTTGCCCGCGTCATCCGCCGCCACCGCACTCGTGGTCACTCCGGCCAAGCTGCCGAGAGCAGCGGCGGATTGAAGAAAGTGCCGACGGCTAACGAGGTTCGGTGAAACCGGTTGTGGTTGTTGGTTCGTTTTGTGTGGGGATTCGTTCATGGCGTTTCGTGAAGAGGTGGGTCTCGTGGTTGAAGGTGAAGCGTGAGTGATGTGAGAGACGGAACTCAGCGCAGCGGCGCGAGCAGCATGGCGGTGAGGACGAGTATGCGGTGCAGTGAATCAGGGAGACGAAGATCGGACGGGTGCATGGCTGCCAACTTGAGTGCCGCGATGCCGCTTGTCTTGATGATTTGTATCCGTATTAGTGGAGCGAGACTATTTCTGAATCCCGTCATGTCACACCGCCCGCCTGAGAAAGCCACGTTCATCAATCCGCTCCCCGTCAAAGACCTGCTCGTGTCTGGCAAGGAACTGGGCCTGCCGATGGTGGACTACATCGCCGCGAATCATCGCTACAGCGCCGGGCGCATGAGCTGGCACTCCCACGACGGCCACGAAATCCTCCTGCTGCTCAGTGGCAGCACTGGCTACGAGTTTCGCGGCGGGCGGAAGCTGCAGTTGCAGGGCGGCGAGATCATGGTCATCCCATCAGGCACGATGCATCGAGGGCAGAAGGATGTGCGCCAGCCTTCCACGCTCTGCGCCATCATTTTTGATCCATCGCATCCTTCGCGGCACGGCCTCTTCACCAAACGAGAGTGCGAATGGCTCGACAGGCACTTCGAGCAACGCACACCTCACCCCGCCCCCATGAACGCGGGCACGCGGCATCTGGCGAAGACGCTTCATTCCCTTATCCGGCAGCACGCAGCTGGCAAAAAGACCGATGGCCTGCTCGCCGCTCTGCGCGTCACCGTAGCGTCGATCATTCTTGAAACCGCGCGCCATCACGAGCAATCCAGGCCCGCCACGCAACTCAGCATGGCCGCCCATCTCATCGACCACATGGAGCGCCACCTTGCCGAGCCGATCTCGATGGACGCCCTCGCA
>JBEIGR010000778.1:0-1960 GCA_040381795.1 Verrucomicrobiaceae bacterium
CGATGGCGAAGACAATGAAGTGACCACCTTTGATGAAACACCGCACCAATCACTCCTCTATGAACGACAAAAACATGTCCGGCAAAAGTTTGAAGACCCGGAGCCCATTTTTCTGCCACGCATCTCTTTGCCGTCTCCTCCTCACTGCCTTGCTATTCGCACCGCTGGCCACACTTCACGCCGCTGATGCACCAAGGCCCAGACCCAATGTCATCGTCATCCTTTCCGACGATCTCGGTTGGGCCGACCTCTCTTGCTACGGCAGCACCTTTCACGAGTCGCCGAATCTCGACAAACTCGCCACTCAGGGCATGCGATTCACGCAGGCCTATTCGAGCAGCCCTTATTGCTCACCTTCACGCGCGGCGATCATGACCGGGCGGCATCCGGCGCGGCTGAAGATCACGGATTACATCCCGAGCAATGGCAAGAGCGGCAAGTTCCTGCCCGCAGAGATGAAGATGGAGATGCCGCTGGAGGAAGTGACCCTGGCTGAAGTGCTCCGTGATGCGGGTTATGCGACATGGCACGTCGGCAAGTGGCATCTCGGCGACCTAGGCTACTATCCCGAGGATCAGGGTTTTCAGGTCAACATCGCGGGCAACCACAGCGGGGCACCCCCGAGCTTCTTCTGGCCCTTTGGCGATAAAGAGGGCGTGACGGTGGCGCGCCCAGGCGCGAGAGACCAGGGCAAAGGCTACCACGGCACACCAGTGCCAGGACTTCATGCCGGCGGTCAAAAGGGCGAACACCTCTGCGACCGCCTCACCAGTGAGGCGATGAAGCTCATCGAGCAGCGCAAACCGGAGCAGCCTTTCTTCCTCTACCTGCCTTTCTATGACGTTCACACGCCGATCATGGCGAAGCTGAAACTCGTTGAGAAATACAAGGCCAAAGCGGCGAAGATGGGATTGCCCGCCGTTGAAGCCGTGCCCACCTATACCGAGGGCAATCCAGCGCACGGTGCCTCGCCGAAGAAGCTGCCCGAGCAGCAGGTGAATCCGACCTACGCCGCGATGATCGAGACGATGGACACCAACGTCGGTCGGCTCATGGCCCGTCTCGACGAACTCGGCATCGCCGACAACACGCTGATCCTCTTCACCAGCGATAACGGTGGCCACACTGTCACCAGCAACCGGCCGCTGCGCGGCGGCAAAGGCTGGCTCTACGAAGGCGGAGTGCGGGAACCGTGGATCGTGAAGTGGCCCGGCGTGACCAAGCCCGGCAGCACCTGCGACGTGCCGGTGATGAACACCGACATCCTGCCCACTGTGTTGGAAGCCTGCGGATTGCTGGCCAAACCGGACCTGCACAAAGATGGCGTCAGTTTCGCCAGCTTGCTCAAAGGCGAAACCAAACCCGTGCATGACGCCCTGTTCTGGCACTTCCCGCACTACGGCAATCACGGCAGCGGACCGTGCAGCAGCGTGCGAGTCGGCGATTGGAAACTCATCGAGTGGCTGGAGGACGACAACGCCGAGCTGTTCAACATCGCCACCGATCTCTCCGAGAAAAACGACGTCGCAGCCCAGCATCCCGAAATGGTCCAACAACTCCGCGAACGCCTTCACGCCTGGCGCAAGGAGACCGCCGCAAACATGCCCACGCCCAAGCAATGAAACGCACTCTCCCGCTCCTCGCCGCCCTGCTGCTCGCGCCACTGGCAGTGCTGCACGCTGCCGCGCGCCCCAACATCATCGTCATCCTATCCGACGATCTCGGTTATGCCGACCTCGGCTGTTTTGGATCGAAGGCGATCAAGACGCCTCACCTGGATCGCATGGCGGCAGAGGGCTTGAAGCTCACGAGCTTTTGCGCGCAACCCGTATGCGGACCGAGCCGGGCGGCCTTGATGACGGGTTGTTTTCCCATGCGCGTCGCCGAGCCGGGCAATCGCAAGAACCAACACAACGTCCTGCACCCGCGCGAGGTCACGATGGCCGAGATGCTCAAGGAC
>JBEIGR010000779.1:0-1940 GCA_040381795.1 Verrucomicrobiaceae bacterium
CAACGTCTCCCAAAGCTACCGCGCCGCCGTGTTCCAGGAATCCATCGTCGCTCAGCCTGGTGCCATCGCCACCGATGCGGACCCCGGCCTCACCTGGAGCTACGAGATCGGCACCCGCGGCCGCCCCGTGAAGTGGCTCACCTACGACACCAGCGTCTTCCTCATCGACATGGACAACCGCTTTGGCACCGTGACCGCCGCCGGCGTCACCCGCCTCACCAGCGTGGGCCGCAGCATCAACTACGGTTGGGACGGTGCGATCGACATTGATCTCATCGGCCTTGCCGACCGCCTCGCCGGTCGCGGCGAGGTGCAGCGCTCCAGCTCGCTGAACTTCTACACCAACGTCTCCATCCTCGAAGCCGAGCTCTACGGCGGCCCCAACAATGGCGGCAGCCCGCAATACGCCCCCGACTACATGGTCCGCACTGGTTTGATCTACAAACATGGCGACCGCGTGAAGGTCGGCTTCCTCGGCACGCTCGTCGCCGATCACAACGCCCAGGACAACAGCAACCCCAACTTCGAAATCCCCGCCTACATGACCTGGGACCTCACCGCCGAAGTGAAGGTGCATGAAAACTTCAGCGTCATGGCCGGCCTCAACAACGTCTTCGACGAAAGCTACTACGCCCGCGTCCGCCCCGATGGCATCGACCCCGCCTACGGCCGCAACTTCTACCTCGGCGGCGAGGTGAGGTTTTGATGGTGATGGGTGCGCCCTCCTGCGCGGTCAAAGCCCGTGATGAGTTTGGATTCACTCCGATCTCATTGATCAGATGCACTTTCCGTCAGGCATCTTTTCTTTCGGAACGCAGCAGAAAAAGTAAGATGTTGATGTATCACCATGAAACTTTTCAACAAAGTCATCTTTGGCTATCGAAATCGCCCGATCCGATGTCTGATCGGATGCTTCGGAATCTATTTTACAGCAGCTTTGCTTCTCAATTATTTTTCGCCTGAGTTATCAGGCCAATCTACCATCGCTGCTCCTAAGGATGAAAATGAAGTGGCCTTTATGGGGACGTTGCTGACAGCTTGTTTAATCGCATTGGCTGCAATTACCTCACCAGTATTCTTCTCTCATGAGTGATGGCCTCGTGGAAATGGTGTCAGCAGGCAAAAAAGGAGTGCCGTAAAATCAGAGCCCATTTTCTGTCCCCGTTTGCTGTCAGCCGCACCGAAACCTTCACGAGGCCCCCACTCACTCCGGCAGCTTCGCCTCGGCCTTTTCCAAAGGTTTTGCCGCAGGGGCCAGCGGGCGGGCTACGAAGGCATCGAAGACCAAAACGCCCTTCAGGGCATCCACGGAGCGTTCGAGCTGCTTGTCACCGAGATTGGCGAGTTCGAGGGCGGCGGCCTCGCCGGTGCCGTGGGAGGCACGCCACTTCGAAATGCGTGTTTCCTCCTCGGTGGTGAGGGCGGCGATGATGTTCGGCTCCACGCCGTTCTCGTGAATCGTGCGATGGCTGGGCGTGTAATACTTCGCGGTGGTCAGGCGCATCGCCGCGCCGTTTTTCATCGGCAGGATCGTCTGCACGCTGCCTTTGCCAAAGCTCGTCGTGCCCACGACGATGGCTCGTTTGAGATCCTGGAGAGCGCCCGCGGTCAGCTCGCTAGCGCTCGCACTGCCGTGGTTGATGAGTACGGCCATGGGAAACTTGCGCGGCTCCTTGCCCCCGCGAGGCGGCGTACGGTAGGGCGGCGGATTTTGTGAGGCCACACGGCCCTCGGTGGTCACGACGACAGTGCCTTCCGGCAAAAACTCACCGCAAATCTGCACCGCGCTGTCCACGAGGCCGCCGGGGTTGTTTCGCAGATCGAGCACCAAGGCCTGCATGCCCTGCTTTTCGAGTTCATCGAGTGCTTTGGCGAGCTCGCGAGCCGTGGGTGAATTAAACTGCGAAACCCGCACATAGCCGATGCGGTATTCGCCGGCC
>JBEIGR010000780.1:0-1914 GCA_040381795.1 Verrucomicrobiaceae bacterium
ATTCGCTTTGCCAAAGAACTCATCGAAGACCCCGGTGTCGAAAACCGCCTCATCGACCAAGCCATGAACCTCATCCGCTTGGAGAAAAAAGAAGGCCTCCGGCTCCGCTGGCAATAACCCCTTCTCACCATGAACTGGAGCGACGCACCGCCCAACTGGAACACGCCCATCGGCGAAAAGATCGACCGCTTTTTCCAGGCCGTGGCGGAGCGATTTCCCGGCTACAGCGAAACGATCGTCGTCTTTGGCTCCGCCACCATTCATCTGCGGCTCGACCCCGCCTTCAATAGCGCCGATGCCGATCTCCGCGTGGGCACGGATGACATCCTGCCCTTCAAAGCGCTCAGCGAGGAACTCGGCATGGGCAAAAGCGGCCAGGAGGAAGGCCTTTTCTACCTCGACATCACCCCGCCCAGTGCCTTTCGCTCCACGGAAAGCTGGTATGGCCGTGCGCACACCGAAACGCGCCATGGGCTGAAAATCATGATGCCCCAGGTGCGGGATGCCCTGGTCGGAAAACTGCATCGCCGCCGCAAACCCGACCAAGACAGCATCGTGCCCAAAGACCTCCGTGCCTTCCTCCGCGTGCAGGAACTCAGCGGCGGCCATCCCACCGAGGCAGAGCTGCTCAAAGACATCCTCCTTTGCCCCTACGCCTGGCATCTTCAGATGAGCGGCGAAGTCACCGACTTCCGCCGAAACCTCGAAGACCTCTGGCCTGTGCTCTATCACAAACCGCTCGACGTGCAGCAGCAGATCATCCGCCCTCTGCTGCATGAACTGGAACTCGCCGGCTACACCGAAACCCAGGACTGGCACGCCCTCGTCCGCGCCCTCAGCCCAACGAGGCCTTAGTAATCAGGCGGGAACGCAGAGCCGCAACCCTGCGCAGGCATTTTCTGGACCCTTTGCCCTCCGCCCTTCGCTCTTCGCTTGATTTGGAGGCCTCCGCACGGATGAATCGCGCCCCATGTCCACCTTCCGCACCGTCAAAGGCTTCCGCGACTTCTTCCCTGAGGAATGCGCGACGCGCAATTACATCGCCGACACCTGGCGCGTCGTCGCACGCCGTTATGGCTTCGTCGAGTATGAGGCGCCCGTCGTCGAGAGCACCGACTTGTTTCGCAAAAAGAGCGGCAATGAAATCACTGCGCAGCTCTTCTGTTTCCGCGACAAAGCCGACCGCGAGATCACGCTGCGCCCGGAGGTGACGCCATCGCTCGCCCGCATGGCCACCGCACGTCAGCGCGACTTCAAGAAGCCCATCAAGTGGTTCCAAATCGGCCCCTGCTTCCGCTACGAGGAGCCGCAGGAAGGCCGCGGTCGCGAGTTCATCCAGTTCAATGCCGACATCCTCGGCGACAGCGGCTCCGCCACCGCTGCGGAGCTCATCTCGCTGGCCATCGACACCATGCGCGAGTTTGGCGTGAGCGCCGACGACTTCGTCATCCGCCTCAGCAACCGCGAGATCTGGAACGGCTTCCTCGCCGAGAAAAACATCGCCGCCGAGCACGCCACCGCCTTCCTCAGCATCATCGACAAGATCGAGCGTGCGAAGCCGGACGAGACCGAGAAAAAACTCGGCGAGATCGGCCTCACCAAGGCCGAGGTCCGCGCCTTCATGGCCTCGACGGATGAAAATCACCCAGCCTTCGCCGAATTGAAGGCCAACCTCACCGCCCGAGGACTCTGGCAGCATGTCCGTATCGACGCCACCATCGTGCGCGGCCTTGCCTACTACACCGGCGTCGTGTTTGAGGTCTTCGATTTGAAGCACGGCCTCCGCGCCCTCGCCGGCGGCGGCACTTACGACAAACTGTGCGCCCTCATCAGCGATGGAAACGTGGACATGCCCGCCGCAGGCTTCGCCATGGGCGATGTCGTGCTCGGCATCCTGCTCAAGCGCACGCCCGG
>JBEIGR010000781.1:0-1896 GCA_040381795.1 Verrucomicrobiaceae bacterium
CCGCGCATCCGCCGCCCGCAAGTCCCTGGCCCCGACCTGCCGTGACCACGGCGCAAATGTGTGGCCGACCTGGGCCGTCAACCGAGCCGCCTGCCCCCGTGCTTGCAAGATGCGGCTTTCTAAAGTGCGAAACTTGGGCTATGAACGGGCAGATAAGCCGCACTTGAACCTGCCGATGCTTCCCGGCTGATGCCACTATTTCGAGCAAGGCCGTATTTGCTCAGTCCACAACGCTCCCGGAGTTCCTTCAAACGCCTCGGCAACCTCTCGCGGATCCGCTTGGCGTAATCGTGGGCGTTGTGATTGTCCGGCGCGGCGGGCATGGTGGCTTCATCCCCAGAGTTCATTGAACATGAGTTGCTTCTCGGTCGCGTTCAGTGGCGAGCGGGCGACGGCGTTCCAAGCGGTGTTGATGTCCTGCCGTGCCCAGCATTGGGCGACGAGGTTGGCGAGTTTCATGCGTATCTCGGTGCATTCGATCTGCGGAAGGCGGGCGAGCGCTTCTTGTGGGCGTGCTGGTAGGAAGCGGATCACGTTCTGGGCCTGCTTGCGGGCAGTTTGGGAGGGAAATGCGGACATGCCGAATCACTTCCGGCCAAACTCCCGGCTGGTGACGAGGGCGACGATGAACTCTCGCATGATGAAGTCCTTGGTCTTTGCTTTCACTACGATGTCATCTGCCAACGCAGTGTCCGTGAACCCATACGGCCTGCCGAGGGCATACTCGATGAGCGCTTCGGTAAAGCCTCTCGCGAAGTCCTCGCTCTTGGCGGCGATGAGGTCGCGGAGCTGGAAGTAGTCTTGGAAGGCGGGGCCGTTGTAGAACTGGCCGCTGGGGTCGATGGGCCAGGTTTTTTTGCCGACGCCGCGCTTTTCGAAGGTCTCCTCAGTGCGCCACTTGCCAGCGGCGTTGAAGTTCTCCAAGCCGAAGCCGATGGGGTCGATCTTACGATGGCACTGGAGGCACTGCGGCTCTTCTTGATGCGCGAGGAGGCGTTCGCGGGTGTTGAGCAGCTTGTCTTCGAGTCGCGTGAGCTGTGGGACATTCGGCGGCGCGGGCGGCGGTGGGTTGTGCAGAAGCTTGCGCAGCACCCAGGCGCCGCGTTCGACCGGACTGGTGCGCTCGCCGTTGCTGCCCATCGCGAGGATGGCCGCCATGCCGAGCAATCCACCGCGTGGCGAGCCTGCAGGCAGTTTCACTTTTTGAAACACATCGCCGCTGATGCCCTCGATGCCGTAGTAGGTGGCCAGCAGGCCGTTGACATGGATCTCATCGCTTTTGAGAAGCCTCGCCAGGCTCCCATTCTGGCGCAGCAGATGCGCGAAGGTTTCATAGACCTCGCGGCGCGCAGCAGCCTTCGCGCTCTCGTCGAAGTCGCGGAATTGCTTCGTGTCGAACTGGAAGAAATCGAGCCGATCCATGCCGAGCCACTGATGCACGAAGCCGCTGACGAACTCGTCCGCCTTCGGGCTGGCAATCATGCGATCCACTTCTCGCGCGATGACTTCAGGCTTCGAGAGGTCGGATTTGAGCAATTGTTCATCCGGCGGAGCGCTCCAGAGGAAGTAGGACAGGCGTGAGGCGAGTTCGGGCTGAGAAAGTAGCTTGGGCTTTAGCCCAACTTCAGCCTTCTCACTTGAGCTAAAGCTCAAGCCACTTTCCTGAAGATACAAAAAACCCGGTGAGGCCAAAACGACGCTCAAAGGCTCGCGAATGGCCTTATCGAAGCTCTCACCTGCTTTGAGTCGTATTTCGTGCAAAGCGGCCAATTTGTCCAAAAAGGCTGTGGAAGGCGTTTTGCCGCGAAAAGCACGGTTGGCGAAGGTTTCGAGCACTTGGCGTGCATTGGTCTCACCAGTCGCCAGCACCGGTCGAACGCTTGTTGTGGCACTCGC
>JBEIGR010000782.1:0-1866 GCA_040381795.1 Verrucomicrobiaceae bacterium
GAAGTATGCCGTGGTCGAGTTTACCGGAAAGGCGGATGCGGCGCTCACGGGAGCGAAGACGCTCCAAAAACAGCCCGGCGTGCGTTTCGCGGAGCCGATGCTGGCGCGGCAACTTTTTGGCAAATGGGTGCCGAATGATCCTTTCTTCGCCTACAACGCCACGAACGCCGGTTACCAATGGCATCTGCGGAACACTGGCCAAAACGGCGGCGAAGTTGGTGTCGATGTGAATGTGGTCCCGGCCTGGGATGCTTATAAAGGCACGGGCATCCGCATCGGCATCGTGGACGATGGTTTGGAGGCCACGCACCCAGATCTCGCTGCCAATGTGGACACGGCGAATGATCGCGACTTCAACGGCCTTGATGATGATCCCTCGCCGGGTGAAAAAAACTTCCACGGCACCGCCTGCGCTGGTGTGGCGGCCGCTCGAGGGAACAACGGCCTCGGTGTGACCGGCTCCGCACCGGAAGCAACTATTGTGGGCCTCAAGCTCATCGCCGCGCCGACGACGGATGCAGATGAGGCGGACGCGTTTGGCTTCAAAAAGGACATCATCCACATCAAGAGCAACTCCTGGGGTCCCTATGACAGCGCCTACGGCCAGGGTGGTCCCGGCCTGCTGAGTCTCGCGGCGATGGAGGACGCTGTCACGAATGGTCGCGGCGGCAAAGGAACCATCTTCTTGTGGGCCGCCGGCAATGGAAACTACTCCGGCGACGACTCGAACTACGACGGCTGGGCGAATTCACCCCTCGCCATCGCCGTTTCCGCCATCAATGAAAAAGGCCGTCCTTCCTATTACAGCGAGCCGGGATCGAACATCCTCGTCTGCGCCCCATCGAGTGCGGGTAATCAGGGCATCACCACGACGGACATCACCGGAGCGAATGGCTACAACGAGGACGGCGGCACCGTGGAGCATCCCGACTTCACGAGCTTCGATTACACGAACGGCTTTGGCGGCACCTCATCCTCCACGCCGACCGTCGCGGGTGTGATCGCCCTGATGCTTCAGGCGAATCCGAACCTCACTTACCGTGATGTGCAGGAGATCCTCGTGCGCACGGCGGTGAAGAATGATGAGTTTGACGGCGATTGGGTGCAAAACGGCGCGGGCTTCCATTTCAACGTGCGCTACGGCGCCGGCCTCGTGAATGCGCAAACCGCCACCGCCACCGCGGCGACATGGACGAACGTGGCTCCGCTGCAAAAGAAGACCTACACGCAGGCCGCGCTGGCCCAGCCGATCCCCGATTTCGACACCACCGGCACCTCGCGGACCTTCAGCGTGCCGCTCGCGGACAATCTGCGCCTGGAGCATGTCACCGTGCAGATCAAAGCCACGCATGCTTACATGGGGAATCTGGAGTTTCGCCTCACTTCGCCCAGCGGGGTGAAGTCGCGTCTCGCTCGAGCCCGCTTCAATGACAACAGTGCCAATCTCAACTGGACCTTTATGAGCACGCACTTCTGGGGCGAGCGTTCGCACGGCGATTGGAAGCTGGAGGTCTTTGACCGCATGGTAGATCACTCGGGCACGCTTGATGAGGTCACGATCACCTTTCACGGCACCTCCACGTCGCCCGCGCTGCCTTCTCCGGTGCTCACTTCGAGCTGGATCATCGTGGGCCGCGAGGACTGGAACACGGACCATCAGCTCACGGCATCGAATTTTGCCACGAGCTACTCGGTGGGACGATATTTCTTCAGCGGGCTGCCGACCGGCTGGAGCTTCAATTCAACCACGAATCGCATCACCGGCATGCCCACGGAAGTCGGCCTCACGGATGGTTTTCAAGACGTCACGAATGCCACCAGCACCAGCAGCGAATACAGCTATTTTTACATCCTCGGAGCAGAGCC
>JBEIGR010000783.1:0-1852 GCA_040381795.1 Verrucomicrobiaceae bacterium
CCAGCTTCCAGGCTTTGCCGACGCCGAAGCTTCCTCCATCAGTGACGCGTGAGTTGGTGTATTGACGCGAAACTCGATTCCTGAAAACGCCCTCTTTCTCGAGGACATAGAGCGGGTAGCCGCGCACGCCGGAAGGGAAGTTTCGCTGATCGAACAGGAGACGGAACATGGCGTAAGCCTCGGTGAGGGGAAGACCGCGCTCGCCGCTTTCGTGGATGCGCCAGAGTTTGGCGAGCACCGGCGCAAAGGCGCAGCGCTCGGTGACAAGCCCCTCGCACCCGCAATGCCGGAGCTGGATGAGCCACTGCCAGCCGCCCCACCCCGCCATCGCGGTCTTGATGACGGGCTTGGCGGCCGAAAGCTCCGACATCCGCTCGACCGCCGCATAACCTTCGGCCTCTTCCTTCACGTAGCCGTAAATCGCCGGATGTCTCTCTGCCAACCGCACGAGTAGCGCAACAGAGGGCATCGGCGTGGCGGGCGTGCCGTAGGTCTGGAAGATGACCGGACGCTTCGCGACCTTCGCAAGTTCGTTCCACGCTTGTTCGATGTCCGCCTCGGTGCGGACATCGTCCGGCGGACGCGAGATGATCGCCATCCTGACGCCGGGGTGCCGCTCGGCGACGCGTTCGATTTCCGCAGCGATCTCAAGCATCTGCGCGGTGTTGGTGCCGTTGGCTCCGAGCGTGAGGACGACCTTGCGCCCTTCTGCCGCCTCGGCACACGCCTCAAACCCCCGAAACTTCTCCTCGGTCGTCAACAGGTCGATGGCGTCGTTCGACTGACACCAGATGACGCCCGGACAGCCCGACTCGTCCACCCATCTTAGTTCGCGCTTGAGAGCATCGTAATCGATCGATCCGTCCTCGAAATAGGGCGTGGACATGATCGGGAAGGGGCCACGCATTTCCTTCGGCGTTGGCACGGCACCAAGCACAGCCCCATCCGTCAGCATCAGCAGGGAAATGAAGCTGCCGAGCGCCTTGAGCGCATGGCGGCGGTCGATGAGCCAGGATTGGGCTTGGATGTTCATGTTTTTGTCAGTGATCTTTTTGTCGAGAAACCTCACGGTTGGAACTCGATCCAGTTCAGGCCGAGTTCGGTGTTTTTGTCGGCGCAGCGGGCGACGACGCAGACGTCGGTGAGGCCGTTGGCTTTCGTGAGCGTGGCGGGGATTGAGAGGAACTCGCCTGAGTCAGCTTGGCCGGAGGGCTTCACTTCGATGGTGGCGAGCACGGGGCCGGTGGGTGAGCCGCTGCGGAGTTCGAGGGTGCCGCCCTTGGTATCGAAGCAACCGGCGCGGACGGTGATGCGCGAGATACCGGTGAGGTTCAGGTCGCGCCAGAGGATGTGGGTGCCGTCTTTGAAGTGGCCGACGATGGCCTTCTCCCCGTAGGCGTGCTCGATGTAGGCCATGCCGTGGTTCTCATCATAGAGCGCGGCTTTTTTGCGGCGGGAATGCAGCACCACGGTGCCTTCACCACGCAGGCGCGGCAGGGTGGCTTGCTTGCCATCATCGGTGTAAGCGGCGGTGAGGATGAGCACGCCCTCGTCCACGCGTGTGCCGTTCTCGGGCTTCTTCGGCGCGGTGAAGGTGCCGCTGGCTCCGGACTGCGGCAGGCTGGCGGGATCGTCCTTGAGCGAGAGCACCCAGGCGACCATGCGGCGGAGTTGCTCAATGCTGTGCTGCGGATGCGGTGGCATGGGAAGCTGCCCCCACACGCCCGTGCCACCGCTGAGGACTTTCTGTGCGAGACGTTCCGCAGCAGCGGGATCGTCCTTGTATTTCAAGGCGACGGTCTTGTAAGGCGGACCGGCGGAAGGCGTGTCGGACATGTGGCAGGCGAAGCAG
>JBEIGR010000784.1:0-1837 GCA_040381795.1 Verrucomicrobiaceae bacterium
AGGAGGTGTTTTCGGTGCCGGTGCCGCCTGCGGAGGTATCGTCTCGATAAGCAGGGGAGGAGGCGCGGCCACCTGCGGCGCTGAGACCGTCCGAGGTGATCGAGTACGGCCCGCCGGTGGAGCCAGCGAGCACATTCACGGTGCAGAAAAGGAGAGCGAGGAGGTGCTTCATGGCCTGCGGTAGAAGTAGTAGTTCTGCGGCAGGCGATAGCGCGAGCCAGTGTCGTGAATGGTGGTTTCGTTGCCGGGACCGGAGCCGAAGATATTCTTACCTATAGCTGGTGAAAGGACAGGCCTGCCCGTGGCGTGCGAATGGGGGAAACACAGTGAATCCAGATCAAGATGGGGTTCGCAAGTACGTTAAGGACCTAAACTTATGAAACGACCCTGGAAAGATATCTCTGTGCCGCTGCGCGATGGCATGGCGCACTGGCCTGGCGATCCGGAGTGTCGCATCACGCGGGTGAACAAGATGGAGGAGGGAGCGGTGTGCAATCTCACGCACCTTTCCATGAGCGCCCACACCGGCACGCACATGGATGCGCCTCGCCATTTCGTGGCGGACGGCCTCACGATGGAGCAGATGCCGCTGGAGCCAGTGATTGGCCGATGCCGGGTGGTGGAGTTTGAGGTGGAGAGCCAGATCACGGCGGATGATTTGAAGGATCTGCGGTTGCTGCCGGGTCAGCGGCTGCTTTTCAAGACGCGGAATTCGACACGAAGCTGGGCGATGAGCGAGTTCGACAAGGACTTCATCTCCATCCGGGCGGATGCGGCGCAGCTCCTCGTCGATTTGAAGATCGTGACGGTGGGCGTGGATTACCTGAGCATCGGCGGCTATGGCAAGGACGTGGTCGAAACGCATCAAATCATGCTCGGCGCTGGCATCTGGGTGATCGAGGGCCTGAACCTCGCGGCGATCAAACCTGGGTACTACGATCTCATCTGCCTGCCTTTGAAAATTGAAAGCGCGGATGGGGCCCCCTGCCGGGCGGTGCTGCGTTAGCTAACGTCGCTTTCGCATCTCGCGGCTGGCTTTGTCGAGGATGCGGCGCTCCTCGGTGGTCAGACTGTGCATGCCCTGATGGCTGATTTTGTCGAGAATGTCATCGACGGTGGGAGCTGCTGGCTTCGAGGCGGGCTTGGCAGTCGCTTTGGCGGGCTTCGGCGAGGGTTTGGGCATGGTGGGGAGCTTCAGCTCGCCTTTCTCAAAACGAATGAAGGCATACGCGGTGCCGACGGTAGAGGCCAAAAGAATGAGGGAGCTCACATCGCGGACGAAGAGAGATTGCAGCAAATTCGCGCCGACGAGGATGGCAGCTAGCACCCACGCATCGAGTGTGACGATGAGGATGCTGACCTTGGCGGTGGGATACAGCGTGGCAAAGGCGATGAAGATGGCGAACTCGATGGCCATGATACCTGCGCAGGCAAAACCGCCCATGCCGAGCACGCCGAAGAGGGAAATGACCACCGGTGGAACCAGACAGAGAAGCAGCAGCAACCTCACAAAAGCACGGCGGCCGATGTGACGCTCCACCGCCTCACCAAAATTCCAGAGGAGGCAACAGCCAAAGATAGTCCAGAGGCTGGGCGGATTGAAAAAAGGGTAGGTGAAGGGCGTCCAGAGGTGGTACTGCCGGAAAAAGCTCTCGTAGCTGAAGATGAATTGCGTGGAGATCTGCGGCCCGAGCAAGGCGGTGAGGATCATGCTCGCCAGGGCCACAAGTGCGAGGATGGCGGCGAGGTAAACAGGGTGCTGCCGCCACCAAGTGAGCGGGAGATGGTCTTGGGAGGGTGGGAGCCAGCGGTCAAACATAGGCCAAAATGTTTACGC
>JBEIGR010000785.1:0-1797 GCA_040381795.1 Verrucomicrobiaceae bacterium
CAGGCTGTGGACTTCCTTTTCGGTGAAGAAGAGGCAGAACATGCTGCCTTTGCGATACCAGCGGTAGTTGAGCCCCTTTTTCTTGAGCACGTCGAGCACGGCAGTCTCCATGATCTGGCCGAGGTTTTCGAGAAGGGCGTAGCCGTTTTTCTTTTCCAGTTCGCGGAGCTGGGCCAAACCGGCGGCGAGGGCGACGGGATTACCACTGAGTGTGCCAGCCTGATACACCGGGCCGAGTGGCGCGAGGTAATCCATCACATCGGCACGGCCGCCGAAGGCTCCGACGGGCAAACCGCCGCCGATGACCTTACCGAGGCAGGTCAGATCCGGCGTGATCTTTTCCAGCTCCTGCACGCCGCCTTTGGCGAGCCGGAAGCCGGTCATCACTTCATCGAAAATGAGCAGCGCACCGTGTTTGGCGGTGATTTCGCGGAGTTTGGCCAAAAAGCCCGACTTTGGCAAAATGAGGCCCGCATTGGCCGGATAGGGCTCGACGATGACGCAGGCGATCTCGTGACCTTGTTTCTCAAAAAGCTCCTCCAAAGCCGCTTCGTCGTTGAAGGGCAACACGCTGGTCAATTCGGCGAATGCCTTTGGCACGCCTGCGCTGTCGGGGTTGCCATGCGTGAGCGCTCCGCTGCCTGCGGCGACGAGGAGGCTATCGCTGTGGCCATGGTAGCAGCCGTCAAATTTCACCAGTCGATCCCGCTTCGTGAATCCACGGGCGAGGCGGATGGCGCTCATCGTGGCCTCGGTGCCGCTGCTGACCATGCGCACTTTTTGGATGCTCGGCACCCATTCGCAGATGGTGCGGGCCATTTCGACTTCGTAGAGGTTCGGGATGCCAAAGCTGACGCCGTCTTTGGCGGCGTTATGGATGGCCTCGATGACAGAGATGGGCGCATGGCCGAGGATCGCCGGACCCCAGGTGCCGACATAGTCGATCAGGCAGCGGTCATCCACGTCGTAGATGCGGCAGCCTTTGGCACGCCTCACGAAAAACGGGTCGCCGCCGACATTGCGAAAGGCACGCACCGGTGAGTTCACGCCACCGGGGATGTATTGTTTGGCGAGGTCGAAGAGCTTGGTGGAAAGGGGTCCGTTGGGCATGGGGGGAGTGGCTGGGGGCAGGGGGATGAACCTCAACAATCAAAAATCTTCAATCGGCAATCATCAATGCCGCGCGAACCCGGAGGATTGACGATTGCTGAATGTCGATTGCAGATTTGTGAAGGATTAGAAGCATCCGAGCCATACGCGAAAGCTTCCAGCCGTCGAACAAAAGGTTGCTCGTGGGCGTCGGAGTCGGGTATTCTACGCCTGCCGACCGCCATGAAACGTCTTCTTTTCCTCACGATGTGCCTCACGGCGCTTTCTTTTGCCTCCGGGCAGCTTTCCAGAAACAAATCCTCGCTGCCGCAGGAGCCGGGCACCTTCTCCATCGAAGGACTGACGCCGCGACCGGTCGTCGTGCGCATCCAGGCGGAGGCTCCGGTTTACACCACGAACAAATTCGATCGCGCCATCGGCAGCTTCGCGCCCGGCGTGCCGGTGACCCTCGTGGCGATGAGCGATACTTCCTACCGAGTGCGCGGTCGTGCCCGCCATGGTGATGTGGCTGGCTGGGTGCGGCAGGCGGACATCCTTTCCGCCGACCCGCAGCTCGCCGACAAGCTCAAGAAGCTTTTCGCACGCACCCAGCAGGTGGCTGAGCTCATCAAAAACAATCAGGTGGCTCTCGGCATGACCAATGAGGAGGTGCAGGCCTCTCTCGGCAAACCGACTCGCAAGAACACG
>JBEIGR010000786.1:0-1767 GCA_040381795.1 Verrucomicrobiaceae bacterium
ATGTAATAAACGCCGTCCAACTGCGTGATGCGATAGTCGATGCACTGCTCGGTGACGATGGAGTAAGGCGCTTCGGTGGAGGGCTCGAACAAGGGGTCCGGATTGATATCGAAGTGCACGCCATCATCGCTTGTGGCCACATGGCCGGTGAAGGCGGCGGGGCGACCCCGGAAGCTGCCGCTATTGTGTTGAACGGGAAGCAGCAGGAGCACCTTGCCATTGTAAATCGTCTGACCGGGATTGAAGATCGCTACGGAACCTGGAAAGTCCGAGGGCTTAATGAGCGGGTTGGCCGTATGACGCTTGAGTTGGTAGGGCGAGGATTGCAATGTGGATGATGTATTTTGGTTCATTGATGAGATTGTTAGGAATTGGCCTCAGAGAGGGCTGAGTCAGTCTCCGTGGTGACCGGTCTTTCCACCCAGCGAAGCACTTGGACGAAAACCAGAATGGCCGCCGAGCTGAGGATTTTGGCACCCGCGAAGAAAAGAAGCTCGCGCTGCATGTCGAGCTCGCTGGTCCAGAAAATCTGCAACCAATAAATCGGAAACGCGATCAGGCTCTGAATGCCAAGCACCATGAGGATGCCGTAGTGCGGAATACCCATTCGCGGCTTGCCCCCGGCCAGCAGCGTATCGACATCGCGGCGCACGGCACGAGCCAGGCGCAGCCACAGGTAGGTCAGCACCGCCATGGCGGGCACAAAACCCAGAAGATACCAGCGCGAGGCCTCGGCAAGACCATGCTGGTGCATGATGAACCAGAAAACCGGCGTCAGGAGCAGCGTCACCCCAAATCCCCAGGTGAAGAGATTCAAACCAATCCGTGTCAGGCGCGGGCTGAGCAGTATCGCCTTGCCGGCTGGCACCTCCTCGCGTCCGCTCGGACTCCACGGAGCGGGCGCGCTAAAGTGTTCATCGCCGCCCATACTCAGCCACCGCCGGTAAAGCATGACCTTGATCACGGCGGCCAAGATGGTGAAGGGCCAGGCCCAAAGAAAGATGAGGCGGTAAAAGTGGTCCGTCCCCGGCCAGAGGGGTTTGAGGCTATCGAGAAAAATCCCGGCGGCGAATCCGGCGGCGATGCTGGCCAGCGAGGAAACCATGGCCCGCGCGGAGCATAACTGCGCATAGCGGGACTTCGCGTAAATCCGCATCAGTGCGGTGTAGCTGCTCACTCCGAACATGGCGGTGCTGAAGGCCGCAGTGATCGTCGTGCCAAGCCCCAGCCAGAAAAACATGTGCCCGGGCAGCGTGACCGGCAACCACACCCAGTTGTAGAAGCCGGTGACAGCCGAAAAAATCGCAAGATAAGTGACAATGCGCATCGGATGCCAGCGGTCCACAAAGGTGGCCGCAAAGATGGTGGCAACGACGCCAGCCACCCCACCCAAACCTGCGAGCCATCCAATCTGCTCCAGGTTCAATCCCATTTCCTTGTAAAAGAAAACCATGAACAAGGAACTGCCTGCTGCCATAATGGCGCTGGCTTGGGTGAGATAGCTCAGCCAATAGAAGCTGTGGGAGAAACTTTCCTTTCCATAGTTTTTGAGACCGGCGATCAAGCCGCCTTTGCTCCCCTCCTCCTCCTCAACCGGCGGATACTCCCCTTCCTTGACCCTCAGGCACATGAGGCCGACGACGACCATGTAGAGCAGGGCCACACCAGTAAAAATCTCCCGCATGTGGGTCTCCGAATACTTGAAGATAAACATGTTGAAGAAAGCTCCCGCCGCCGTGCCTACAATGCGAAAGAGCCCCATGAAAC
>JBEIGR010000787.1:0-1759 GCA_040381795.1 Verrucomicrobiaceae bacterium
CATCGCCCTTGCCACGCGTGCCCCGATTTTGATCGCCCCGGCCATGAACGGCAAGATGTGGCAGCACCCCGCCACGCTGAAGAACGTCGAAACGCTTCGCGGCTATGGTGCTCAGTTTGTGGAGCCCGCCGAAGGCATGCTGGCCTGCGGTTACGAGGGCGTGGGACGCCTGGCGGAGGTCGAGACGATCCTGCAAGCGGTGAAGCAGGTGCTGAAGGCGTGACGGTTAGTTCAAGGCTTCTTTTTGGTCTGAGAGGAAGCGGCGCGGTAGTAGTCGAAACCAACTCCGTATTGCTCCCACGGATGGCGGCGGTCTTCGGATACTGCGAAAGCCAGCGAGCGAAGTCGGGATGATAGTTCCGACGCCAGATGGATTCGTCGCTCATGAAGCCAAGACGTCCGCACCACGGCAGCCAAACCTCCTGGTAGAAGGCCTGGAGTTTCACGATCGCCCTATGCCCCAGCCGGGCGTATTCGCGGGCATACTCTTCACGGGTGCAGTGCCCATCGTGAGCCACCCAGTCGAGCTTGCTGAAACCAGCGGCATTTTCGGCGTTCAGCAGCTCAAACACCGCGTAGCTCCAAAGCAGCTCAAAAACAGTGTTATGACTCGCGTCCGCATCAAGCGTCGAGGGATCGATGTAGATGTAAGCCTTCTCCTTGCCATAGGTATGCATGGCCTCGGCGATCGAAATAGGTGGTGCCTCATGCCAGGCGATTCGGAAGCCCGTCGCTACCCCGGTAAAACGCTGGGTCGTCCATTGCCAGATGACGTCCTCGCGACGCACCCAGTGCGTTTGATCCCCGATGAGGAAGGTCTTCATCACCAGCCTGTCAGCCAGCATATGATTCATTTGATTCAAGCCCCAGGTATCTACCGGCGATTGGCCGCAGAGGAGAGCTGGGCTGAGAATGATGCAGAGAAGAGGCGGCCTGTTTGGCGATCATGTTTGTGTGAGGCTCTGCTCAAACAGTTGGTAAACGAGGGATCGTTCGGCGGCGAAGATGCAGTCAGCTACCGGATGGCCGTGATCGATCCGATAGTGAAAGACCACACGGTATGAACCCGCACGAAGTCGATGATAGCCAGAAAGCCTGCCTTCGAGCGCTTTCATGTCAGCGCGGCCTTCTGCAAGCCGGTGGAGGCATCACGAAGACGCTTCCTTGGCTGCGGTGCCAGTTTCCCGATATAGGCCAGCACCTGATCGGACACCTGGACGCGGGCTTTCATCCAAGGGCGCTGAGCGGGTGAAACGTCGTCTTGCCAGTCTCGTAATCACGGAGGGCTTTCATGGCCTTCCGGTCCTGCATCACCTCAATGGTTTCGAGCATCGACTCCATGCGTTCCCGCGAGAGGAGAAAGCCGATCACCTGCTTTTTTCGGGTGAGAGGCACAGGTCGCTCCAAGCACTCCTTCATCAGCGCGGGAAGCTTTTTCCGAGCTTGAGTCAAGTTGTAGGCAGAAGACATGCGGGATGTTAGTTTGTCCCGGGACGGATTTCAACGCCACACCTCACCTCACCACACCACCGGCCCATTCGGGCTGGCGTTTGGCGAGGCAATCGGAGAGCCAGCGGACCATTTCGGCGACGGGTTCGTGCTTTTTGCGCAGCGCGGAGAGGGAATGCCAGTCGATGGCATGACGTGGGCTGGCGATGGTGATCTTCTGGACGTGGAGGCGGTTGTGGACGTACTCGAACTCATTGGAGCTCATCGCTCGGATGTCCTTGGCGGAGGGCAGCGCATCGAGCTGGGTGAG
>JBEIGR010000788.1:0-1659 GCA_040381795.1 Verrucomicrobiaceae bacterium
TCCCCATGACCATGCAGGACTGGGAAACTCGCCTGAATCGCTTCATCGCTGCCACCGACCGCGAAATCCTCCAAGATGCCGGCAAAGTCACTGCCGAGATCGCCAAAGCCCACGCCGAGAGCGAGTTCGAGAAGTATCGCAGCATCCAAGACCGCCTCTATGTGAGCGACTTTGATTCACAGGCGATGAAACTGGCTGAGAATGCGAAGGACAAGTAGCCGCCATTACTCTGCCGAGAACCCACATCCTGCGGTCTCGAATAGGCCTCAGCAAAACTGCGCCTTCACCACGGTTTGAATATCCGGCGGTGCTGGAAGCTGGTTTTGATAAAACGTGTAGGAGTTGATCGCTGTGAGATAGCCGTCGTTTTTCGTCGCGGAGCCGACCCAGGCATCGGAGGGCAGCGTGCCGACGGTGCGTTTGACGAAGTCGGCGTGTGAGAGGCTTACATTCGGCGTGAAGTGGATCACCTTGCCATTCTGCACGATGATCAGGACGTAGTAGCCATCCTGGATTTCAAATATCTCGTCGGGCGGTTTCATGTGTGTCACAAGCAGACTGAATCCAGCACTCGGGTCAAGCTTCTTGCCTCACCCCTCCCATCCACTCCACAGCCACACCAGCGTGTCGGCGAGCGTGTGCTCGAAGACGCGCTTGTCGCAGTGGCCGGTCTTTTTGCTGAAGACGTAGCGGTGGTGGTAGCCTTTTTGATTTAGCGCCACGTTCGTGCGCATGCCAGCCATGACCCAGTTGTGGTAGGTCTCTTCGGCGTCGTTGGCACGGTTGTCGTTTTCGGAGACGTGGGTGAAGATGCTCAGCGGTTTCAGCTCGCTCGTTTCTATCAATTTCATGCCGGAATGATACTCCCACGCGCCGAGCGGATACTTCGCTTCTTCGGGCGCGTCGTCGTCCTGCTGGTCCACAAAGGTGCCGGAGTAGGCGATGATGCGGCGGAACCAGTCCGGGCGAAACCAGCCCATCGTCAGCGCCGCGGCCCCGCCAGAACTGCAACCCATGACCGCACGGCCCCACGGGTTTTCCGTGAGCGCAAACTTCGGATACGCGGCGCGGATCTCGGCATTCGCGAGCACGGCGGGCAGCACCTCGTCGTGAATGAATCGCGCAAGGCGATCCGACATCGTGTCATACTCCAGGCCACGCTCGCTGTTCTTGCCATCGTTGCCGCCATTCTGCACCGCGATGCAGACAAAGGCTGGCAGCTTGCACTTTGCGCCCTTCGAGATCGTGAGGTTGTCGAGCGCGTTGCTGATGAGCTTCAACTGCCCGGGCCCATCGTGAATGACGAGCAGCGGAGCCTTCTGGCCGTCCTTATAAGCCGCAGGCACATACACCGTGATCTTCCGCTCGGTGTTCACCTTCTTCTTATCGGGCTCCAATGTCTTGTCCGTTCCGTCGAAAACCTTGCTGTCAGCCAGCTTCATCGAAAACGTGAACGTCTTGCCCTTCGCGTTGCCTTTATCGGTCAAATCCGGATCGATCCGATACTCCGGCCCGACCTCGAAAGCACCATCACCCTCCTTGCTGGGCTTCTCGGTGTAGGTGTCAGCGGCTTGCAGCGAGGTGAAGCAAGCGAGAGCAAGGAGGAGGCGTTTCATAATGGAATGGTCGCGTTGCATTTTTCGGATATGGGCCGTCAGA
>JBEIGR010000789.1:0-1651 GCA_040381795.1 Verrucomicrobiaceae bacterium
GGCCGAGGCGAAGAAAAAATGGCCACTCGTCATCTTCCTCCATGGCAGTGGTGAGCGCGGCAGCGACCTCGAACAGCTCAAAAAGCATGGTCCGCCCAAGCTCATTGCCGCCGGGCAGAAGTTCCCCGCCGTCATCGCCAGTTTGCAATGCCCCGCGAACGAGCTGTGGAATCCGCATGGCGTCAAAGCGGTCATCGATCACCTGATCAAGACCGAGCGCATCGACACCAGCCGCGTCTATTTGACCGGCCTCAGTATGGGAGGCTTCGGCACCTGGGACACCGCCTTTGAGTATCCCGATACCTTCGCCGCCATCGCGCCCATCTGCGGCGGGGCAGGGGTGCGCTGGGTGCAGGCTGAGCGACTCAAAACCATGCCGGCCTGGATCTTCCACGGCGACAAAGACGCCGCGGTCCCCGTCGAGTTCAGCCACAAGATCCACGACGCTCTCAAGAAGATCGGTGCCCCCGTCAAACTCACCCTCTACCCCCGCATCGGCCACGACTCCTGGACCGCGACGTATGACAATCCTGAGTTTTGGACGTGGTTGTTTGCGCAGAAGCGCCCTTGAAGAAGGTTTCCGCAACCTGCCGCCTCGGCTCCTGTATCCATTGAGCGAGCCATGCATTCCCAAGTCCTGCCCCGATCCTTTCAAACCACTCGCTGGAGCCTTGTCCAGCGGGCGAATGGCGACATCGACGACGAAGCACTCCAGGCTCTGGCCTCGCTGTGTGATTCGTATTGGTATCCTGTCTATGCCTACATCCGCCGCAGCGGTCATGGGGCGCATGACGCGGAAGATTTGACGCAAGGCTTCTTCGCCCGGCTGCTGGAAAAAGGCACGCTCGCCCATGCGGATCCCGCGAAGGGCCGCCTGCGCACCTTCCTGCTCACCTGCGTGCGGAATTACCTCCACAACGAGCACGAGCGGGCCTCCGCGCAGCGTCGCGGTGCCCATCTGCTCACGAGCTTCGATGCCGGCTGGGCCGAGGAACGCTTTGCCAGCGAGCCTGCCGATGAACTCACGCCCGACCGCCTCTACCAGCGCCGCTGGGCGCTCACGCTGCTGGAGTTCACGCTCCAGATTTTGGAGCAGGAATTCAGCGCCGATGGCAAACGCGAGCTTTTCGCCGCTTTGCGGCCCTGTCTCGGTTTCACCAAGGAAAAAACGCCCAACTACGCCGATCTCGCCACACGTCTCGGCTGCACGGAGAGCACCGTAAAGTCTCACGTCTTCCGCCTGCGCCAGCGCTGGCGGGAGATCCTCTTCCAGCAGGTCAGCGTCACGCTCGATGATCCCACCTCCGATGCTATCAAAGGCGAGTTGGTCGAGCTGCTGGAGTGTGTTTAAGGCGCTGACAGTCAGGCCAACTTTCTTGGCTGAAATTTTTCTACCCCTAATTTTTCTACCAAAAACTCAATCGCTGATTATCAAGCATGGCCTGCGATGTGCGTAGCCGATGGTAGAAAGATTTGGGGTAGAAAAATTTCAAAACAGAACCGCTGTTCTTTTTTCCTGCAACCTCCCGCTTGCCGCCCTGTAGCATCCGGGTGAACTCCCCACGCATCTCCCATGAGCACCTCCGGCCCTGACGAAACTCCTCCGCCTTCCGAACTTCAAGGGCTGGACCCCAAAGACCTCCTCCAGGCC
>JBEIGR010000790.1:0-1600 GCA_040381795.1 Verrucomicrobiaceae bacterium
CAGGACCTTCGTGCCGACCTCGAAAAGCACGGCCACACCTGGCGTGGCCATTCCGACACGGAAATCATGCTCGCCGCGTTTTGCCAATGGGGTGTCATCGAGGCCACGAAGCGCTTCAACGGCATGTTTGCCTTCGCCGTGTGGGACAAGCAGGACCGCATCATGCATCTCGCACGCGATCGCATGGGCGAAAAGCCGCTCTACTACGGCTGGGTGGGCGAGACCTTCGTCTTCGCCTCCGAGTTGAAGGCCATTCAGCGTTTTCCCGGCTTCAACGCCTCTGTGGATCGCGAGGCGCTGACTTCTCTGCTGCGCTACAACTACATTCCTGATCCGCTGTGCATTTACCAAGGCTTCAAGAAGCTCCCGCCAGCGGCGATGATCTCGCTGCGCTCACCGGCGGAGCGTCCACAACCCGGCTGGTATTGGAGCTTGCCTCAAGTGGTCGAGCGTGGACTGGACAAACCCTTCACTGGCACCGATTCGGAGGCCATCGCCGAGTTTGAGGCCTTACTGAAAAAAGCCGTCGGCATGCGCATGATCGCGGATGTGCCTCTTGGAGCCTTTCTGAGCGGTGGCGTCGATTCCTCGCTCATCGTGGCGATGATGCAAAAGCAGAGCACGCGGCCGGTGCGCACTTTCACCATTGGTTTTCACGAAAAGGAGCACAACGAGGCGGAGTTTGCCAAAGACGTCGCCAAGCACCTCGGCACCGATCACACCGAGATGTATGTGAGCGGCGAGGATGCGCTCAATGTCATCCCGATGCTCCCATCGCTCTACGACGAGCCGTTTTCCGACTACTCGCAGATCCCGACCTACCTTGTGTGCAAAATGGCTCGCGAGCATGTCACCGTGGCGCTCAGCGGCGATGCGGGTGATGAGCTTTTCGGCGGTTACGAACGCTATTCAGTCGGTCGCAAGCTGTGGAGCAAGTTCTCCTGGATGCCGCCAGTCATGAAGAAGATGACCGCCGGCATGCTCACCGCCTTGCCGCCGAAGGTTTTGAATGGTCTCGGCTCCAAACTGCTGCCGAAACGCCTCCGCCACATCCCGGTGGGTGATAAACTTCACAAGCTGGCCGAGGTCATCGCCGCGCCGGGCATGGAGACGCTCTATTTGAACCTGATGTCCCACTGGAAGCAGCCGCAAGGCATCGTCATCGACGGCCAAGATCCCGTCACCGCCATCACCGATACCGCGTCGTGGCCTCGCGTGAGTGATTTCACGCATCGCATGATGCATCTCGACATGGAGACCTACCTGCCGGGTGATATTTTGACGAAGGTGGACCGCGCTGCGATGGGCGTGAGCCTCGAAGGCCGCATCCCGCTGCTCGATACGGACATCATCGAGTTCGCCTGGCGCATTCCTTTCCACATGAAAGTGCGCGATGGCCGTGGGAAGTGGCTCATGCGTGAAACGCTCTATAAACATGTGCCCAAGACGCTCATCGACCGCCCGAAGCGCGGCTTTGGCATCCCGCTCGATGTCTGGCTTCGCGGTCCGCTGCGTGAATGGGCGGAGGATCTGCTCAGCGAGTGCCGCCTGAAGCGCGAAGGCTTCTTCCACGCCGCACCCATCCGCCAAAAATGGGCCG
>JBEIGR010000791.1:0-1584 GCA_040381795.1 Verrucomicrobiaceae bacterium
CGGGTCTTGCCTTCCTCACTCACGAAAACGGTCAGCGGTCCCGGTTTGACCACGCCTACCTCCACCTCGATGGGCTGTGGGCGCATGGCCTGCACGACGAGGGCGATCAATCCGGCCACGAGGACCAAGGTGAAAAGGCGACGCAGCAGGCCGCGGCCGCGTGGTGGGCGCTTGGCCTCCCACGGCGGCTTGCCGTTGGAGGGCGGACGGGCTTGAGGCGCTTCGGACATTCGGGGGTGCGGCATCATGCGCGAGGCGGATGAATGCGCAGGCGATTTCTTCGGCTTTGAAGCGGCTTTTGAGCGTGAAATGACATTCCAGCGCGGCGTGGCCCGTTCTGGCTTCCTCACCATGAAGACCTTCCTGACTCTCACCGCCCTGCTCGGCTCCACCCTGGCCGTTTTCGCCGATCACTGGCCCATGTGGCGCGGCGCGAAGGGCGATGGCACCTGCACCGAATCGAACCTGCCGGAAACGTGGAGCGCTGAGCAAAACGTGGCCTGGAAGGTGAAGCTGCCAGATCGTGGCAACTCGACGCCGGTCATCTGGGGCGGGAAGCTCTTCCTCACTCAGGCCATCGAGAAGGAAGGGAAGCGTCTGCTGCTTTGCTTGGATAAGAAAACCGGCAAGCAACTCTGGGACGCGGGCACCATCTACCGCGAGAAGGAGCTCACCCATGCCACGAATCCTTTCTGCGCCGCCTCACCCGCCACCGATGGCGAGCGGGTGATCGTGTTTCATGCCTCTGCTGGCGTTTTTTGCTACGACATGGATGGCAAAGAGCTGTGGAAGCGCACGGATCTCGGCAAGCAGCATCACATTTGGGGGAATGGCACCTCGCCGGTGATCGCGGGGGATCGCGTCTTCCTGAACTTTGGGCCCGGTGCGAAGACGGTCTTGTATTGCTTCGACAAAAAGACCGGCAAAACCATCTGGGAGCATCAGGAGCCCGGCGGTGATTCCGGCGAGTCAGGCAATAAAAACTGGCTCGGTTCGTGGAGTGATCCGCTGCTGCGAAATGTCGGCAGCCGCGATGAGCTGCTCATGTCCTATCCCGGCCGTGCTTGCGCCTTTGACCCGATGAATGGCAAGGAACTGTGGACCTGCGGTGGCCTCACCAAGCTGGTGTACAACTCGCCCGTGTTTGCCGATGGCCTGATGATTGCCATGTGCGGCTATGGCGGGGCCGCGATGGCGATCAAGCCCGGTGGCAGCGGGGATGTGACGGAGAAAAACCGCGTGTGGCATGAGCCTAAGGTGCAGCAGCGCATCGGCAGCGGCGTCGTGTATCAGGGCCATCACTACATCCTCACCGATGGCGGCATTCTCGAATGCCGTGACATCCAGACGGGCAAACTCGTCTTCAACGAACGCGTCAAAGGCCCCGGCCCCACCGGCCAAAACTGGTCCTCCCTCGTTCTCAGTGCCGATGGCAAGCTCTACGCGGCGAACCAAGGTGGCGACTGCTTCGTCTTCAAAGCCGCCCCAAAGTATGAGCTGCTCGCCACCAATCCCCTGGGTGAAAAAATCATCGCCTCCATCGCCGTGAGTGACGGCCATCTCTTCATCCGCGGCTACCAGCAC
>JBEIGR010000792.1:0-1577 GCA_040381795.1 Verrucomicrobiaceae bacterium
CTGGGCAACTGGGGACTGCCAACCCAAGGTCATCCGTTCCCCATCCGCAATCTCAACGGCGCGATCGACGAGTTCGCCATCTACTCCGCTGTGCTTAGCGGGGCAGAAATCCAGTCCATCTTTGAAAACGGCCATCCCAAATGAGGCTGCTCCTATCCCTTCTCCTTCTTCCATTACTCGCTCCTGCACATGAGCCCTCGGTGGAATGCGACCTTGTCGGCGTTTTCCCGCCTCACGCCAGTTGGCGCGTCATCAGCTCCGGCCATGCGGGCTGCGAGGGGGCGCAGTGGGTCGGCGACACGCTGCACTACGCTGCGCATCATGACGGCTTCGCCTTCAAATGGACCGAGGCCACCGGTCTCGTCGTCTGGCGCAAGGACTCGCCCGAGGCCACCAGCTTCCGTCCCGATGGCGCAGGTGGGTTTTACGTCGTGGAGCAGACCACGCGGCAGCTCACCCGCTGGAATGCCCAAGGTGAGCGTGTGGAAGTGCTCGCGGATACCTTTGAGGGCAAAAAGCTCAACCGCCCCAACGACGTCATCTTGAAGTCCGATGGCACGCTTTGGATCACCGATCCTGACTGGCTTTTCAGCAAGCGCCCCCATGACAAAAAAGAGCTACCCGGCCAGTTCGTGTTCCGATTTGATCCGAAGACCAAAACGCTCACGAAAGCCGCTGAGGGCTTCGACAAGCCAAACGGCATCGCCTTCTCGCCGGACGAGAAGCATCTCTTCATCTCCGACAGCGGCACGCCGAATGTCTTCCGTTTCCCGGTCAACGCGGACGGCACGTTGGGGCCGAGCGAAGTCTTCGCCACCTTCACCGAAAAAGGCCTCGACGGCCTCGCCCTGTCCCCGCAGGGCCAGCTCTGGGTCTGCACGAAGGACGGCATCCGCATCACCGCCTTGGATGGCAAAGCGCTCGGCCGCCTGAAAACCCCCGGCAAGCCCACCAGCATCGCCTTCAGCCCCGAAGGCCGCCTCGCCGTGACCACGCGGGATGCCTGCTACGTCACCCAACTTCAGTAACCCAACTCCATCAGACTCCATGACTCCATCCGCCACCCCCCGTCGTTCCTTCCTCAAAACCGCCGCCTTCGCCGCACCGGCCATCGTCGGCCTCAACTCCCTTGTCCGTGCGCAGACCGCGAATGAAGGCAAGCTCGGTGTCGCGCTCTGCGGCTTGGGCGGGTTCTCGAAGCAGTCCATCGCTCCGGAACTGCCGCTGGCGAAGAATGTGTATTTCGCCGGAGCCATCACGGGCGATGCCGCCAAAGGTCGCGAGTGGGCGGCGCAATACGGCTTCCCAGAGAAGAACATCTTCTCTTATGCCGACATGGCGAAGCTGGCCGAGGCGAAAGAAATCGCCATCGTTCACGTCGTCACGCCAAACTCGCTGCATGCGGAGCACAGCATCGCCGCAGCGAAAGCAGGCAAGCATGTCATGTGCGAAAAGCCCATGGCGACGAGCGCCGAGCAGTGTGAGGCGATGATCGCCGCCGCGCAGGCCGCCCATGTCTATCTCGGTGTGAACTACCGCCTGCAATGGGAGCCGCATCATGTGAAGGCCATCGAGGC
>JBEIGR010000793.1:0-1572 GCA_040381795.1 Verrucomicrobiaceae bacterium
GCGCTACTGGGCGGGCACCCAGCGCATGAACGCGATCACGTTTGGCGGCGGCGTCTATCTGGCGGCAGGCGAGGAGGGAACTCTCTTGCGCTCCACCAACGGCATGAGCTGGTCGGTCGTCGCGATTCCCGGTGTGAGCACAAGCGTGACCTTTGATGGTCTTTCCTGGAATGGCAGTGTCTTCCTCCTCACTGGATACACAGGCACCAACGGCACCGCGAAGGTCTTCACCTCCTCCGATGGTTCGAACTGGATCGATCAATCCGCCGGCGCGGGCGTGGCGAGCTGGCAGGACCTGCGCAAATCCGCCTGGCTGAACGATCGCTTCGTCAGCAGCGGCTGGTATTCCAAGCTGCGTGTCTCCACCAGCAGCGGCGCGGCCTTCACCTCCACGCGCACGGACAGCGAGGAGACCCCCGGCCTCGCCTACGGTGGTGGTGTTTACTTGGCCGCAGGCATCAACCGCAGCGCTTCCGATGCCGACATCGACCTCCTCTCGCTCAACGGCACCGACTGGTTCTCCTACACGGCCCCGACAACGACGGACCGCAACGCCGCCGTCTTCTTCAACAACACCTTCATCACCGTGGGCGATGCTGGCAGCATCTGGCAGAGCGCCACGCTCACCGGGGCGAGCGGCTTCGCCGCGTGGCAGTCCTCGAACTACCCGAGCGGTGGCATTCCCGCCCTCGCGGACCGCGATCCTGATGGCGATGGCCTCAACAACTTCGCGGAGTATGCCTTGGGCCTTGCGCCCGCCACGCCGAATGGCGCCATGAGCTACGCCGTGCAGCAAACCGGCCGCACTTGGCTGCATCTCGACCTCCCGCAGCCCGCGCCCGCCGATGTGCGCTACCTCATTCAAGGCAACACCAGCCTCACCGGCGGCACCTGGAGTGAAATCGCCCGCAAAACCGGCACCGGAGCCTGGAGCTGGTCCGCTGGGGGCACGACGCAAGTCACCACCGGAGCCGCCAGCGGCGGTAAAGTGCCTACCGAGGTCGGCGTGCCCGATTCACAGACCTCCCAGCCCCGTTACTTCATGCGTCTGGTGATCGAACAGCTCTAGGGAATGGTGCCAGCAAGGCTGGGAAGTGACGCTTCATTCCACCATCCAGCCCGGCGGCGTTCAGGTGCTTCGGGCTTCATTTCTGCGCCCTCTGCCCCTCCGCTCCTCTGCAGCAACCACGAGGCAGGTGCAGCGTGGCAGGCGTGAGAAAGGCGAGGTGAGCCAGTTCGACAGGAGAATGGGGACAAAAGAAGGAAAAGCCATTCTCCTGTCCCCATTCTTCTTTCGAATCCGGGTTCATCGGTTTTCCCGCGAGGTCAGGCAGTCCGAGGCCCAACAACCGGAAAATTTGACGTGCGTTTTGCGGGCTGGGGCCTTTTCATCGGGCATGCTCATCCGCGTGCCTCGTCTGGCTCTCCACATGAATCCGCTTCTCTTCTTGGGCGGGCTCATCGCGACATCGTTGCCAGCATCCGAACTGGAATGGAAAAATGGCGAGGTGGTCGGAGGTGGCATCGTCAGCGGCACGGCGGAGCAGCTCGTGTGGCGGGTCGATCCGCCGC
>JBEIGR010000794.1:0-1526 GCA_040381795.1 Verrucomicrobiaceae bacterium
CGCACCGCTGAACAAGGAGGCGCTGCATGCCGCCGGGATCACCTACCCAGGGCACACGGAGATGTTTGCAGAGAAGATGGCCTCGAAACGCTCCTGCATGACGTTTTACTCCCCGGAGATGATTTGCAGCCTCGTCACCGTGCACATCGGCTACCAAGACGTCGTCCCGGCGCTGACGACGAAGCGCATCCTCGATGTCATTGAGCTCACGGCGGAGTCCGTGCAGCGGGTGAAGGGCAAAAAGCCGCGCATCGCCGTCTGCGGACTGAATCCGCACGCGGGCGAGCATGGTCTCTTTGGCCGTGGCGAGGAGGAAACGATCATCGCGCCTGCCATCGAAGCGGCGAAAGCCAAGGGCATCACCATCGAGGGGCCTTTGCCACCGGACACGGCCTTCATTCCGGCCCGCCGCCGCACGGTGGATGCCTACATCTGCATGTATCACGATCAGGCGCTCATCCCACTGAAGGCGCTGGCCTTTGACACCGCCGTCAACACCACCCTCGGCCTGCCCGTGCCGCGCACGAGCGTCGATCACGGCACCGCATGCGACATCGCCTGGCAAGGCAAAGCGAACGGCAGCAGCCTCGTCGAAGCCGTAAAGCTCGCGGCGAAGATGGCGGCAGGGAATTGAGAAGCCCAGGTCGAACTCGATAGGCAGAAAGTACGTTGTTCACGCTTTAGCGTGCCAAGAGCCATGACACGCTAAAGCGTGAACAACGTACTCGGAGAGTCAGCACAACGCCTACGCCAGCAGCATCTCCGCGCCTTTCCGCCAGCAGGTCCAGTCGTGACCGCCGTCGATCTCGGCCAGTTGGTGGGCTTGCAGAAAGGAACGCGTGAAGAAGCGATTCGAGCGCAGGTGGCGGTCCTCGCGACCCGTGATGATTTTCATCGGCACCGGCGGTCCGCCGTTCGCGTGCCATTGGTTTTTCATCTCCACCCAGAACTTCTTGATGCCCTCCTCCTTGTTGCGCGGCACGATCTCGCCGGGGTGCCAGTGCTCGATACCGCCCGCCGCTTCGATCTCGTCCATCAAATCATCCTCGCCGACAAATGGCGCCAGCATGAGCACCTCATTCACCTCACGCGGGAAGCGCAGCGTGTAGATCAACGAGCCCAGCCCGCCCATGGAAACGCTCATCAGCGTCACCCGCTCGCCACGCTGGCGGGCGGGGCGCACGATCTCCTCATGCAGACAGGTGTGAGGAATGCGGTCCACGTAGTAGCCGAGGTGCAGGTCCGGTGCCGCCACGCGGGCGTGCGGCCGTTTTTCCCGCACAAGCTCCACGATGCCCTGTCGTTCAAACTCTTCCGGCTGGTTGAAGCGTCCCGGCAGCAGCACCACGAGCTCCTCCGCCCTGCCTCCAGCCTTGGGCGCATAGGAAAGCGTGCGCATCGGCCGCGTGGCCTCGGGAAGCATCAAACGGCAGGAAGTCAGCGCCAGCGCCGTGGAGGCTGCACCGAGCTGGTGGAGGAAGTGGGAGCGTTTCATCAAGCGTGGGGAGCATGCCGCCCCATCGGCG